>DASRRN010000205.1:0-15654 GCA_035695685.1 Acidobacteriaceae bacterium
GTACATAGCAAGACGCTACCTTTTTTGCTCTCGGCCCCGGGGAAAAACCGTGGCGGTCCGCCAGGTGCGGGCTTCGGTGGTGGAAAGGGTACGAACGGCATGGGTAGGACAAGTAGCCCTGGGGTCCTTCGACTCCGCGCACCAAGCGCTGTGTCATGCGATGAATCTGTGAGGCGCTTCGCTCAGGATGACGATTTTGTGGGCGTTTTGAAGAAAAAGATCCCGTAGGTTAGCGCTTATGGGCCTGTGGCCCACCCAAGGTGATGAAAAACAGCAGTGAAGGGGACGGCCTTCAGGCCGTCCATAAGTAATTGCAAATCTGTCCGGCTTTAGCCACCTGAGGGAGCGCCTTTAGCTCCTCCTCCGCCCTTAGGAAGATGTTTTTCGACAGAGCGTACCCGGATTTCCTGCCACGCAGCGCTGGACAAAGCCGCGTGTGCGCCTTTTCTCTTTAAGGAAAGGCGCATGAGTTCAGCCAGCGCCACCAAGGTCCACAGGAAATCCGGGGTAGCGAAGCGGAGGGACCTGCTGTTCCTCTTCCGGTTCTCACTCTCTGAAGCCCGTACCCAGCCCGGCGAAGGATCTGGGTTTCGCTTATGCCTCGACTGCTTCCAGTTCTGCATCCTGTCCATGACGCCGCAAGAGATTGGGCAGGTTTTGGGAGAAAGCGGAGCGCGGCATCACCATGTCACAGCCGGCTTCCATGGCCTTCGCTTTCAGGTCGCCCTGCAGGTGAGAGAGAAAACCAATTACTGAGGTGCCCCGCTTCATCTTGCTCTTGAGCCGCGGAATCAAGGTAAGTGGCTTGGCGCTGACATTGTTCAGATCAAAGACGATCAACGAAGGACGGCTCCCCTCGGGCACATCCGCCAGCCGCGATACGATGTCCTTGTCTGCCTTGACGAAGGCTACCTTCACGCCTATCTTTCGAGCCGTCTCCTGAATCTTGGCCAGGAAGAACAAGTCTTCGATGAAGCAATAAATGCGAACCGGGGCATCCTCACGAATGGGGACGGCGACGGGTTCCTTGGGCGCACTCTCGGCGAAGTGCCCATTTTGGAAGTGCCCATTCTGGCCGTTGCCACGGAATTCGGTTGCGGAATAAGGCATGTCCGCCGTATTGCCATTGACCACGCGATAGCTATGGTCCATAGGGCCGACAAATGTCTGCTGCCGACGCTGTTTGCCTTTGCGCCGTCCGCCACCGTTGCCGCCGTTATTCGCGGCTCCGTGAGCACTGCCATTGCCATTTTTGGTGAAACGGTTTTGACCGGAGGACTTAGGCTTAGCCGCCTTCTTAGGCGGGTGGGTCTGGCCGGACCCTGGTGCGGAGTCGGCATTGGCGTGACCCTTTGCCTGATTGTTGGTGTATCCCTTACGTCTGCGGCGCCGGCGACGATGCCCTTGCCCTTCACTTTGTCCCGCAGGCTGAGCCTGATTCGGCTGCGCTTGTGGTTGATTTTGCTCTGTCATGCATGCACATCCCGGTGCGTTGGCAATTCTTGCAGCTTTCTCATGTGCGAACCTACCCGGACAAGGGAAGGCACAGAACGGCTGCAACTCATGTTTCCACTTGGTTGATGGCCAGCGGCCACGTCCACGCACTCAAAAGGAACTTTTCCAAAAGATTACGGTTTGGGGGCGGAACCTATGGTTTGATCTCTCAAACAAACTACTGGTGTTGTCTGTACCGCTCTTGATCGACCCAGCGACGAAACATCACAATTTGGGCCAGCAGGTGCGACGCGGCAGAAAAACCCTATTGACTCTCGAGAATTGCGGCGAGCCGGATTCAAATTTTGAGATCTGGCTTCAGCCGCTCGATAGGCAAAGTCGATAATACACAGATAATCTGCCCGATAGCAAGTGCTATTCGGAGAGCTACGTTCCAGTAGTAAGAATAAAAGTGTTACGGGTGGGTGATACGGGGCGAAGGGTGGAAGTCGAGGTGCCTAAAATCGAAAAGCCACAGAGGAGTGGCTTTTCTGAGTAATGGCCAATCACTGGCCTCCCGAGAGTCCCCGTCAGAACGCGTCGTCAAAACGCATCTGCGGGATGTGAAGCTCCGGTTTGCGGCTGGTCCCGGTAGAACCTGGGCTCTGCTCGCCGGATCTGAGGCGCCAGACTCGCTGTTTGTCGCGAGCCACGTGCGTCGCTGGCTACCAAACTTGTTGCAGTTGTTGGGCCGTTTATGATGTTACCTGTTATCAGATAGTTAGCTCCCGGCCGGGGTCGACGCCTTCCGGTTTATGGAAGCCTGATGAGGACAATCATTCTGGAATTCATAGAAAGCTAACGCTGGCAGTGGGGGCAATAGTGGGTTCCCCGGCCGGCCACCAGGATGCGCCGGATCGGCGTCCCGCACACCAGGCACGGCTGGCCGGTGCGGAGATAAACCCGATGCTCCAGCTGGAAGAAGCCTTCTACACCGGCGGCATCCACATAATCCGAGACAGACGAGCCGCCCAGCGCAATTGCCTCCCTGAGAACGGTCTGCAGGGCGGCGTGCAGGCGATCGAGCTCCGCCCGTTTCAGATGCCGGGCCATCCTGCGCGGCCGGATGCCGGCGCGGAACAGACTCTCGTCGGCGTAGATGTTGCCTACACCGTGTAATAGTTTTTGGTTTAACAGGGCTGCCTTAATGGAGGTGCGGCGCGGCCGGAAGAGGGCGGCGAAGTCGTCGGGCGAGATGTTGAAAGGCTCCTGGCCGGTGCCCGCGAATGGGGTTGTCTTTTTGGTGGGGAGGCCGTGCAATTCCATGCGCCCGAATCGCCTGGGGTCCACAAAGCGTAGTTCCTTCCCTGAAAGCAGGTTCAGGATGCCATGCGTATGCGGCGGGACGGGCGTCTGAGGATCAGCGACCAGCAGGCGGCCTGTCATGCCCAGATGCACGATCCACTGCAAGCCGGGCACGGGGCCGCCGGCAAGATCGAAGACTATGTGTTTCCCGACGCGATGGACGCGTTCGATGCGGCGGCCGGGCAACTCTTTTTCCATGAGTTGCGGAGAAGACTTGAAGGGCTCACGCTTTTCGCTGAACCAGGTGGTTTGGATGCGGTCTCCGCGAACCCGTGCATCGACGCCGCGCGCTATGGTTTCGACCTCAGGCAGTTCAGGCATGGCTCATCTTCTGTCATTGTCGCAGGTGCTTGGCCGCGACTGGGCGCCGTTATATCATCAGGAGCCGGGCACCAAAAGTCGGGCACAAGGAGTCGCACCCAGCTGCGCCGCCGGGCCAGACGGATCAGCAATATTTCCACTCATAACCTACGTAGGTTCAAGGAAGTTCGATCAAAAGGCCGAGCCGGCAGGGGAAGAGTGCGTCACACGAAATTGATTGGAGTTCATGCGAGCCAAGACTGCGATCGTACTGGGTGCCCAATGGGGCGACGAGGGAAAAGGAAAGATCGTCGACGTTCTTTCCGATAGGTTTGCGGTGGTGGCGCGCTATGCCGGCGGCCACAACGCCGGACATACCGTCATCATCCGGGGACAGAAATTCATCCTGCAGTTGGTCCCGTGCGGTGTGTTGCGGCCGGACTGCCGTGCCGTCATCGGCAACGGCGTGGTGCTGGACCCGCTGGCCTTTCTTAAGGAAATCGGCAAGCTGCGCGACCTGGGGGTCAACGTCGATGAGCAGCTGTTTGTGTCTAATCGGGCCCAGGTGATCCTGCCCTACCATCGCATGATCGAACTAGCGTCAGAAAATGCTCCTGGACGGCAGAAGATTGGCACCACCAGCCGGGGTATCGGTCCCGCGTACGAAGACAAGATGCATCGCAGCGGCTTGCGGGTGATTGACCTGCTGAACCGCAGCCTGCTGAAGACCCACATTGAAAACGCCTGCAACGAGAAGAATGCCGTTGCGCACGCGCTTTTCGGAACGGACCCGCTCGACCCGATCAAGATGTACGACGAATACGCAGAGGCGGCAGAGCGCGTTCGGCCATTCGTCACCGACACGGCAAAGCTGTTGAACGACGCCATACGCCGGGGCCAGAGCGTAATGTTTGAAGGAGCCCAGGGCACCATGCTGGACATAGATCATGGCACCTACCCATTTGTGACCTCATCGTCCGCCACTGCTGGGGGCGCGGTGATCGGCACCGGGGTGGGACCGACCATGATCGGCACTGTGGTCGGCGTCACCAAGGCCTATGTCACCCGGGTGGGCGAGGGTCCATTCCCGACCGAAATCCACGGTGAGCCCAGCGATCTGCTGCGTGCTCGCGGACAGGAATACGGGGCGGTGACCGGACGGCCTCGCCGTTGCGGCTGGCTCGACCTACCCCTATTGCGCTACTCCAGCGAGATTAACGGCACCGAATGGTTGGTGGTTACCAAGATGGATGTGCTGGACTGTTTCGCGGAGATCCCCATTTGCACCGGCTACCGGGTGGACGGCCGAAACTGTGACACTATCCCGGCGGACGTCAGCGGGTTTGAGAGGATTGAGCCGGTTTACACCAAATTGGAGGGCTGGCAAACGTCCACTGAAGGTGTTAACGAGTTCGACAAGCTACCCAACGCGGCACAGAAGTACCTTCGTTTTTTGGAAGCCGAGTCCGGCGCCCGCATCGGCATGGTGTCCACCGGCCCAGACCGGGAGCAGACTATGATTCTGCCAGGGTTCTCCGCCGCCCTGGACTGGATGCACTCCAGCTGATCGGGTAGAGTTAGAGGCACAATGGTCAGCTTTATCGTACGCATGCGATTTGCCGCAGAAGACCGTGAAAACGTAAGCGATATTCTGCGGCAGCTGGCCCTCGCCTCGCGCCAGGAGCCTGGCTGTGTAAGCTACGTTCCCCATACTGCCGAGGACGACCCAAGCATGGTGGTGATCTACGAGCAATACCGTGACCGCGCTGCGAGCGAGTTTCACCGCACCACTCCTCACTTCAAGAAGTTCGCGGTCGGCGGCCTTTTTCAGTTGATGCGGGAGCGAGAGGTCGAGAATCTTACAGCAGTGGTGTAAAGGTTGCAGTCCAATCCCCGGGGCATTGCGTTCAACCCCGAAAACTGTCACTCTGAAGTTTCATTTTTGACTCACATTCGGACGCGGACTAACATCTGATACGCTTATGCGCGCTCATTTCGAGCATCGTTGGCTGTTTCCCACGGTCGGCAGACTGTCCCTCGTCCTTATGTTGGTCTGGGGGTATACGAGTCAGGCGCACGCTGTTTTTCCTCACCATGATAGTGCCCACAAAGAGATCGAAGGGTTGGAACTGGACTGGCGTCAAGCCCAGCTTACCAACAATATTTCCGTAGTCGATCGTCTGCTTGCCGATGATTATCTCGGCATCAGCGCCAACGGCACCCTGGAAACCAAGGCGGATGAACTCAGCAGTCGCCGCAGCGGGATTCTTCACATTACCCAACTGGATCTAAGCGATATCAAGGTACGGATTTACGGGGATACTGCGGTGGTCACATCGAAGGCTGACGTGGTGGGTAAAAGGGGCGACCGCGATATAAGCGGGCGGTTCCGCTATACCCGCGTTTACAGTAATCGGGATGGTCAGTGGAGAATCGTGAGTTTTGAGGCAAGCCGAATCTCTACCCCTAACGAGGAAGCCAAGCACTAGTATCCCGAAGGGGCGGCCTGAAAATGGCCCCTCTGGCCTGGCAAAGAAGAAGGCGCAGGGGCTAAAAGCCCAGATCTTGTTGGGCCCCAACGGCCCGACTAAAGTCGTGCCCTGATACAAAGCATCAGGTCGGTGACTATTCCAATTCGAGCCCGTCTACCCAGGACTACGTCCGCATAAGCGCTAACTTGTTTTGAATGTTTTTCTTCAAAACTCCCACAAAATCGTCATCCTGAGAGCCTTGTGACTTTTTAGATCTTTCGTGCTTGCCGCATATCCAACTAGCTGTATTGCAAGCTCCCCAACAAAGTCGTCATCCTGAGCGAAGCGCTTCGCAAATCTGTCACATAACAAAGGGCTTTATGGCGCGGAGTCGAAGGACCCCGGCGATGCTTGTTGGCAGGTGCTCTTCGGAGCTTTCCGGCCACAGACTACAAGGCAAATTAAAAAAGTCACAGCCTCTGAGCGAAGCGCCTCGCGGATCTATCGCCTAACAGAGGGTTTACAGCGCGTAGTCGAAGAGCCTGTCCCGAGCATGGCCGAGGGAACCCCGAGGATGCTCGTTGGCCGATGCTCTTCACAGCTTTCCGGCCACCAAAACAATGGGAGAAATCAAAAAAGTCACAACCTCCGAGCGTAGAAGTGCCTGCACGCGCCAGAGCAAGGGCGAAGAGCAGATAGGCGGCAATGACCATCGCCCGAAACCCGCCCTGTTCCGCGACCCCGAGCCCCCGCGCTGCAACCCTGCCAAAGCGCCGGCCTGCATGCCAGCAACACCGTCAGAATCGCGGTGCCGTCACCCTGATCAGGATCTGCAAGGGCAGATCGTCGACGGACAGAGGGGCTTATATTCTCTCACCTCGAGTCCCTCCGCAAGAATCAACCGACACGACCAACGGCCAGTCGAGACTGCTTAATCGAAAGGGTGGGTCATCACCCATACGGTGGCCGCTATACTGAGCCCGATCGCTGTTACCGCAAGCGCAATCGCAGACAGGATTTCAGAGCGTTTCCAACGAATACGCCGAATCCTGCGCTTGCTGCCTTTGTCGAAATATACCTCTTCTGACATAAGCCCTCCCGTGGCCAAACCCAGGGCCGAGGCGTAGCAACTCCTACTGTCCTCAGCCCCAGGTGGAAACAAAGCAAGTCAGCTTCCTGATCTAGAAGTGGAAGCCGATTTCGGCTGTGAGCGCACGCGGGGTCACGTAGTGCGTTCCGCTGAAGGTCGAGAGGAAGTTGTAAAGGGCGTACTTGTTTGCGATGTTCACGCCCGACAGGCGCAAACTCCATCGGTACCTGTCACCGTTGAAGATGTTGTCTTCACCAATGGCGGCATCGAAGAGGTTGCGTGGTTGGATGCGGGGAGGATTCTTATCATCGTTTTCCGTGCCCGGGGCTGGAACTTTCACCAGGTTCGAGGTGAGCCCCGAAGCCGGGCAAGGTGTGGGTAGGGGTGTGGTCGGGGTCGCTCTGATGCCGTCGCAGATCAGGCCGGCCTCAAACTCCTGGTCCGCGGTCAGGCCGCTCAGGTCAATCCCTGGCTGACCATTGGGTAGCGTCACAGAAGGTCCGCCGTTGACGGGGTTGCAAAGGCTGTTCGGGTCGGTGACGTTATAGCAAGGGACGGAACCGGCAACCAACCCGCTGTCATAGCGCCAATTGAAACTAATCCAGGGTTTGAAGAACTTACCTCGCGGTACCTGGTATTGCACGTGCGTGGTTTCGTTGAATCGCTCGTCGTGGTCGATGCGGAAGGGAAATCCGCCTTGGCCCACCGTTGCCCCGGCTCCGGCTGACTGTGGCGGGAAGAAGCGTGCGGCTACGGAAGACATGACCACGAACGCGCTGATGTTGTGAAAATTGGGGACATCCGCCCGCAGCGCGAAGCCGGGGATCTTCGAGTTGTGCCAGTCAATCGGAAAAGTGATGGGAGTATTGCCCAGGACACTGAAGTCGAAGGCGTTGTGAGTGTATTTCCAAATATAGTCTCCGCTGAAGACAAAGTTCTTGCCAGCAGCCTGCTGGAAGCCTGCGTGGAACTCGTTGCGGTAACCAGGCTGAAGGGTTCCGGAAACACCGGGTGTGCAAACGAGCAGCGGCGCCAGCACAGGATTGGAACATCCAGAGCTGGATAGCACTAGGTTTTCGTTGAACGGTGATTCCAAAGTGCGCGCGTACGAAACGCGCAGCACCGTGCTGGTTGGCTTGATACTGTACGCAATGCCTACACGGGGCTCCGCCTGGCGGGCAACCGTGAGGCCGTTGTACAAATCGCCGCGGATGCCAAGGTTGAAGAGCCAGCTGCCCGCCTTGATCTGATCCTCGGCATAGAGGGCCAATTCCTTTACATCGGTGTGACCGAAATAGCTGTAAAGGCTGCCGGCGCGCGTCAGGTCGTAGGGTGCGAGAACCGAATTGTAGGTGCCGGCAGGGTTCACCGCCGGATCATTCGATACTAAGCCGGCCGCAGCGCATTGCGTGGGATCGGAAAATCCCGGCTGAGCATCGCCATTGGCATCGACGCACGGGGAATTGTAAGTGGGGTCGACGATGCCGAGACTGTCGTTCTCCCGGAGGAAGGTTTGCTGATAGACCGCTCCCACCTTGATGTTGTTGATTCCCTTCTGGTACGAGAAATCTGAGCGTAGCCCGGAATTGGTGAGGGTCCGGTACTGTGCGATCGATGAGGTTTGCAGATTCGCGGGACCGCGATCGGCCAAGGGATTGCCGCTGGGATAGTAATTGTACGCATCGCGGCGAACGTAGGCCCCAAAGTTGAGCACCGCATTGGTGCCGAAGATGCGGGTATAGGTGGGTGCGATATCGAAGGTTTCAATCTTCGAGAGTTGGTCGGTGTTCCCCACGTTGCCGAAGACGGGGTTGGCACTGGTGCCATCGCTGACTACGTTCGATACGTTCAGGTTATCGTAGGCGTTCGGCGTCTGGAACCACGAGCGACTGTAGTTCAGGTTCAGATGGACAGAATCCATTTGGGTAAATTGGTAGTCCACACGGTCAAAGACATTTTCCTCATTCCCTTTGTCGTGGAAGACGACGAACTCCGGCGGATCTAGGAACCGTCCGGTATTCAGGCCATCGAATTCGACGAAGTTTCCCCAGTTTTTGCCGCCGTAGCCGAGGTCAAAACTTGCTGTCGCTGAGCCGAAGGCTCCATACGAGGCGGCAGCATCGCCGGTAGGCTTGGTCAGCCCTTGACCCGACCGGGTAGTTGCTACGATCACCAGGCTTGTCTTTCCGCCGTACTCCGCCGGAGGCGCACCTGATATCACCTCGATGGACTGGATCGCGTTGGACGGAAGCTGGTTGGAGAAAACCTTGCTCTGTTGATCTGTGATGGGCTGACCGTCCACGGAGAAGGAGTTTTGCGCGTGATCACCGAGACCATGAAAAAGACCGTTGGAATCGGCGGCGACGCCGGGTGAAGACAGAGTTACCAGTGAGCTAAGAGAGGACGACTGGCTTTCAAGGGGCAATTTCTGGAAGAGTCCCCGATCCACGTCGGTGTGAAAGGTAGGGTCATCCTCCAAGAGATCCGCTCCACTTTCGACCGTCACGGTGGTGGAAGCGCCCGCCACTTTCAGGGTAATCCCCATATTCACGGGTACAGGTGACCGGACATCGGCGTCTTGGGCAACGCCGCCGAAGCCGGTGGCCTTCGCCGTAAGATGGTAGGGGTTAAAGGGTAGATTGCTAAATTGAAAACGACCCGTGCTATCTGTTTGTGTAGTTCGGAAATATCCGCTGACCGGGTTCTCGATGGTGACGGTTGCTCCTGGAACGACTGCACCAGATGGATCAGTCACTACGCCGCTGATCGAGCCGGAGTTAGATTGTGCCTGGACAGTCCAGAACATCGCTGAAAACACAAATACCAACAGGAACGAGAGAATGCTGCGCGTAGGCATGCGCATGAGGAGCCTCCTGAGTTTCACTGATTTTGAGACAGAACTGCTTACGAGTTGGCAGTTCGTGCAGGCGGAGGCCGAGTAAAGAGGGAGAATACAAAAAAGAGTTGCGTGCGTATCGGCTGCAGAGCAGCCGATACCTTCGCCATGACGCGCACGGGGCGCGGCAGAGATTGAGGAACGGCTGGTTGTACGACCAGGTGGGCGACGTGGCAAAGCGCGCAATCGGTCCGATCCGCTTGACCGTTCGCGTGTATGTGCCCGGCTTGCACAATCCCGCCGAGGATAATAAGTGCACAGCAGAAAAAGCCGAGCACCACCCACAGTAGGTGACGTGTCTTCAGATGACGGCGGCGCCCCAGCATAAGGGCCTCCATAAATCCTGTGTTGTTGCGTTCGACGTTGCTCTAAGCGAAGCTCTACGCGAAAGCAATGTCCACAGGCGGAGGCCGGTTGAACAGAGAAAAAACAGAGAACAACTTAGGACGAATTCGCTGCAGCAGGGCTGGTACTGCCGCTACGACATATACGGTGTGCGGCAAATACCGAGAAATGATTGGTTGAACGACAACGTGGGCTGTATGACAAAGGGCACAATCGGTCTGAACTGCCCGACCGTCCGCATGCGTGTGCCCAACCTGCACGATCGCGGTGCAAACAATGAGTGCACAGCAGAGGAAGCCAAGCGCCACCCAAAGCGAAGGACGTGCTCTCTGATTGAGGCGCCAGCTCACCATCAGCATGAAGTATACCCCGTCAGCGACTTGCGTGCGCTCTTTCAAACCGATGCTGCTGGAGCTGATTCCCCACAGCGGCCAGAAACTCATCTTCATACAGATTGCTTCCGCTTTGCCAGTCGCCCCCGCCGCAATGAGAGGTGCTGAGATTGCCCTAGTGGATCCCTGCTACCCGTGAAGGCGGTAGCTGAGCGCGAACAGGAGAACGGTGTGGTGTCCCGACGGGCATCCCGGACGAAACGAGTCGCTGCTGCGAAGCCTTCCGATTATCATTGGTCCGATTCCGTCGCTACCGGATGCCAATGAGCAAACCGGCACTTATCCCCGGGGATTGCTCGTGCCCGCCGGCAAAACTGTAGTCGTAAGCTGGCTCCAGGTACCAGCCAAACCGATGTTTGCCGGTGGGCCAGAACATGAAGTCTCCTGCCAGTTCGCCGGCAATGGAATTGCTCGTTTCCCGTTCGTTTTGAGATGAACCCATTCCGGGCCGACGCCCAGCATGAACTCTGCCTTCCTCGATATGGTCCGCGGTTTCTTGAACAGCAGGTCGGTGTCCCATTCTGTAGCACTTCGGGTGTGGAAGGGCGACACGCCTGCCTCAAGCTCCAGCCAGTTCTCTATAGGCGTCATCTCGGCCGCCAAATTCGGCGCGAACATAGCTGCCCCTCCAGTGACGTTCCAGCTTGTTGCTGCGCCCAGCTCAAGGATGACTACAGGGTCTTTATCTTCGTTGGCCTCTCGTGGATGGCCGGAGGGCTGGCCAGGACATTGTTGTTGGCATTGGGCAGTTGGGTGCGGAGCCAGTCGAGTTCGATTAGGCGCAGGAAGAGGTGTTTAGACAAAGCGCGGTTGACGCCCCCCTTGTTCGAGCGGCAGCGCGTTACCGCTGGAGTTGGCGCCTTGGGTCGAGGGGAAGATGTTGTTCATGCCGATGGCTTCGCCGCCTAGGACTTGACCGAAGACATCGAAGCGGCTGCGCGTCCATGCGTAGCGGGGACCGAAGGTGAAGGTAACCAAATCGAGTCCCGCTGTCGAGGAGTTCATGCTGCCGGCGTGCAGGCCGCATGTTGATCTCCTTCTCACTCCACGTTGAGGCTGATGTGGGTCGAGTGCGCGAGCGCGCTTGTGGTTACGGTGATGGTTAAATTGTAGCTCCGTGGTGCCTGGGCGGAGAAGCCATTGCCGCTGTTGCAGCCGCTCAAGCCGGCGATCGCGGCTGCCCCGGCGATGAGGATCAGCTGCAGCGAGGACATCCTGCCCATTCGTTTGCCGGCACGGCGTAGCGAGACGGCGAACGGCAACAGCAAGATTCCCCAAAGAACAGGTGACACGTTGCGATGAGGGCTAGTAGGCGCGTTAGTCTTCGCGGTTTGCGACGGGATTGCGAAGCTTAGCGGGATATGGTTCAACTGCGTGTTGGCAGGCAACTGCCACGATGTGGCGCTCAACCGTGCCCACGCCGCGGCGTTCACCGTGGCCGTAACTCCGGCGGGCAAGCCGCTTACTGAGAGAACGGCCACCGCCGGAAACGCCGTGCCAGTGGTGGGCGTGATCGAGACGGAGAACGCAGCCGAGCCGCCAGGAACCAGCGCCTGCGTGCTCCCGCCACTATAACTCGCTGAATTGGCGCTCAGCGCGAAGTCAAGAATGTACTCCGAAACTGCCGAACTAGCGATGGAGACGAAGTCGGCGTCGCCGCTGTAGACAGCAGTGATGGAGTGCGATCCCACAGTAAGGCTGGAGGTGGCAAAGGTAGCTGTGCCCGCGGAAAGATTGCTTGTGCCAAGCAGGCTGGCGCCATCCATGAAGGCGACAGTGCCCGTCGGCGCGCCCAGTGGCGATGAGACCGTTGCTGCGAAGGCGATGCTCGCCGCCAGTGTCACCGTGGCGCCATAAGCAACCGTCGCCGCGCTCGGCGCGAGCGTAATCTGGGTCGCTGCTTTGGCAATCGTGACTGTGCCTGATCCCGAGCCCAAAGAAAGGGTGTAATCACCTGCCGAAGTGCCGCTGAGCGATACCGAAATCGGATAACTTCCCGGAGCCGAACTGCTGCTAGCCGCCGTTGTATAAACTGCGGTCACTTTCCCCGCATCCTGTGCCAATACGCCGCTCAGTGAGCCGGTAAGCGTTGGAATGCTCTGTCCGTAGCTTAAGTTCACTCCATTGGCCACTGCGGTTATCGCCGCGGGCATCACGTTCAGTACATAGACCCCACTCACCAGCGGGCCGTCGTTCGGGTCGCCGCCATACGAGGCCATTAGATAGTGCATTCCCGCACTCAGCGTGCTGGTATTCAATGTTGCCTGATTTGCTGTCAGCGCAGTGCTGCTCACGAGCACCGACGATCCACCCAGCCCATCGTAAAACGCGATCGATCCTGTAGCAGTCCTGTTGCCGTTCGAGAAAGTCGCCATCAACGTGCCCGTGCCATATGCCGTTGAAGTAACGCCAGTGATTGCGAGCGTCTCCGTCGAATTGGAGGACGAGCCGGCCGTCGTGTCGATTCCGTTCGCCGTCGCGATACGCACCACCTGATTTTCCGTGTCGGCCACAGTCAGCGAGTTTCCAAAGAGCGCCACGGCCTGCGGAGTGTCCAGCTCCGCACTGGTCGGACTGCCTGTATCGCCGGAGAATCCCTCGTCGCCAGTCCCCGCAATCGTGGCGATCTGAGCGGAGGCAATGGTACGAATACGATTATTGTCGCTGTCGGCCACGTAAACCGTGGCGGGGCTATCGACTGCGATGCCGGTGGGAAGTGCCAATGCCGCCGTGGCCGCGGCGCCGTCGGAGGTGAAGCTTTTTACTCCCGTGCCTGCGATCGTGCCGATGATTCCAGTGCCATAGGCCACCATGCGTACGCGCTGGTTATATGTATCCGCAATGTAGATGTTGAAGTCGGAATCCACCGCAACTCCGAACGGCGAGTCGAGCCCCGCGGCAGTGGCCTGGCCGCCGTCCCCCGAAAATGACTGCACGCCATTGCCCGCCACGGTGGAGATGGCTGTGCCGGCGATTTTGCGGATGCGGTAATTATTGGTATCCGCGATGTAGACGCTGCCAGCCGAGTCCACTGCAACCGCCGTGGGCTGGCAGAGCGCGGCTGCCGCCGCAGGTCCGCCGTCGCCGGAATATCCGCATGTTCCCGTTCCCGCAATGGTGGCGATGACGCCAGCCGTTACCTCGCGAATGCGATGATTCCCGGAGTCGGCGATGTAGAGATTCCCCGCCGCATCGAGGGCGATTCCCTCGGGTGAATCGAGCAGTGCGCTTGTGGCCGGACCCCCGTCGCCGCCGAAGCCCTGCTCTCCGGTGCCAGCCACTA
Organism: Acidobacteriaceae bacterium; assembly: GCA_035695685.1. Lineage (GTDB taxonomy): Bacteria > Acidobacteriota > Terriglobia > Terriglobales > Acidobacteriaceae > PALSA-350. The sequence continues at coordinate 13,577 of DASRRN010000205.1, forward strand.
CCGTCGTAATTCCAGCCAGATTCACTTCACGAATCACGAAGTTATCGGTATCCGCGATGTAGAAGTTCCCCGCGGCATCGTAGGCCACGCCGAGGGGCCGGTCGAGGCTAACCTCGGTTGCTTCCACACCGTTGACCTGAGTGTTATTCGAGAGGACGTTGCCGCGAGGCGCGCCCAGCTTCGCCAGTGCGGTCCGCTGCGCCGCGTTTTGTGCCCACAATGCCGGAACGATCCCTGCGGTAACGACAAGCAAGCCGAGAGTGCCTAGCGCGCGTATCAGCCCAGGGACCTGTTCTAAACTTGGCCTCGAATTCATCGTTTCCTCTCTTACTCGCGCTTGCGCGTTCACCGCTTACCCGCCGCCTTTTGTCGCGGGCATCTCATCTCGATCAGCGATTCGGTCGCCGCACACTAGCTTGTCCGTCCTTCCTACTGCGCGCGCTGCAGGGTAATGCAAAATCGGCTTTCAACGGGTGAGCGCGTCATCTGCGGCGCTGGCCCGTTGTAATCCTCCTCAACTCGAGCATTCATCCTGGCCTTGACCAGGCGATAGACGCCGGGCTTTGTGGCTCGACCTGACTGTACGGTCAGCTCGACATGATAAAAGCCGTTGGCGAGGGCCGTTACTATGGCCCGAGAACTCCTTCCGCCGAGCGTATACAAGCTGCGTGCCGCCTGAAGATGCACGCCGTCTTCGTCCAGGCGCGCAAACTGCAGCCTCGCCAAGTTGATGCCAGTAACTGCCCACTCGGGGTCAAAGACCGGATTCCAGTCGAAAGCGATCTTGTCTCCGCCATAAACAACGGGGCAGGTGTCGCTCTGAAGCGGCACCACTTTTGGCTGTGTCGCCGGCTTGTCTCCCCGAGTCTGTGCCGGGACAGCCAGCAGCGCCAGCAGGAGTAAGAGCAACCCGGCCGGCGCGCGCCGAAACCCGGCGCGGGGCCTGACACGAAACCGAGAACGGTTCAGACCTTGTGTAACGCGGTGAGAGGAGGCGAACCCCGCCCGGAGCAGAGAGAAGCCGCGAAACGCCACCGACCGGGTTATTCGTGATGTGTTCATGCAATTAAGCCGTTTCGGGTGATCTATCATTCTGCGGAACCCCCGATGCTGTACCACGTAAGGCTGCCGCTGCTGTACACCAGCTCGACGTTGCAATAAATGGTGACCGAAGTCCCAGGGATAAGATCTCCGCTGCTAGTGAATAAGAACAGTGACTGCGAAGAGTTCGCTTTCAGCGTGAAGCCGAAATTTAATTCGCTGCAATCTGGATCGATCAGGATGAGGTGCTGGCCGCTTACTGGGGAGGCAGGCAACGTGATCGTGTTGCCATCTGCGACCGTGTAGAAGACGGTGGTAGCGGCACTGCTGATCGTCCCAGTGGAGAGGCTGCCGGTGGTGTAGGTGTTCGACGACCCGCCGCTGGATGTGGACCATGTGCCATCGCCGCGAAGGTAAGTCGAACTGGACGCCGTTCCCGAGGCGTTTAGATTGGCAACGCCGATCGTCGAATTCGCGATATTGCCGCCGGTAATCGTGCTGCTGGCGATCTGGGTTGAGGTAATCGCATTGCTGGCAATCTTGTTTGCGGTCACCGTGCCCGGTCCAATCGTGGTAACCCCACTACTGTTGATGGTCACGTCGCCCGTCAGCGTCTGCGGAGCGGCTGGGGCGAAGGGGCTCAAACTGCCGGTCAGATAGATCTGCCCTCCCGCCGTGCCATTTGCGAATCCGGTGCCCGTAGCACCTTGCGGGATGGTGAAGTTAAAGGTCGCCGCGCTCGAGGTCCCCGAGTTGGTGACCGACGCCGATGATCCCGCTGCGCCCGTCGTCACACTTCCTATGGCTACGGTCGCCGCACTCCCCTGAGCGCCTGTTGCGCCCGTTTCGCCAGCCGGACCCTGTGATCCCTGTGGCCCTACCGCGCCGGCCGAGCCCGTGGCTCCTACATCGCCGGCGTCGCCTTTCTTCGCCAGCAACGCCCAGTAAGTACCAGATGTTCCCAACCCTACATCCGTGGCCGGATCCTCAGCCGTGCCGGCGGCTATCGCGATATAGCTGTTGCCGCTTTCAGAGAC
>DASRRN010000206.1:0-6705 GCA_035695685.1 Acidobacteriaceae bacterium
GAGACGTAGCCAAGCCAGACCGGTAAGTGCATCTTTACAACCATGTGGCTAAACGCGTAGAGCGCGCCTGAGGGAATGATCTTCGTGTATCCGTGAGCGACTATGATGACGCCCAAAACCAGCCGCATCAACAAGGCTCCAGAACCCTGAAAGCGATCCAGCCAGCTAAACAATAGGAAACTCCTGTTGGTATCAGTATCGTAGGCAAGCTTAGCAGGGAACCGTTATCCGCCCGGTAGATATTTGTCTAGCCGAAGGCGAGTTCGTCAGCGGATTCGAGTGGGGTTCCACAGATGCGGCAGAGGACTGCGGAGCAATCGCCGCAAACCAGCGGATCACGAACGGGCTTGGCGCAAGAAGGGCACCACAGATCTGTCGTTGAGGGAACTTCAGGTTGGGTCGGGGGTGGTTTGCTGGCCATTCCAATCCGAGGATAGCGTATGCTCGGCTGTATGAGCGACAAAACTCAGCAGAGTCCCACTGTACCTGTGTACATCAAAGCCCTCCACAAGTGGACGTTCTATATCTTTCCTGAAGGAGTGGAGCAGGAGGCGGGCGATTTTCCAGATGAAGAGGCTGCCCGGGTGGCATCCTGGAAGACCTATCGCACCTGGCAGGCCAACGGCTGCAAATATTAATACCCATGAGTGCATTGGTGAGAATTTGCGCTAAGGGCGAGCTGCCGCATCCCGGAGAGGCCAGGGAATTCAGCGCTGGCTCGAGAACACTGTGTATTGCCAATGTCGATGGGGTAATTCGGGCGCTGGACAATGAATGCCCTCACCGTGGAGGCCCGCTCGCCGAGGGAATGATCGAAGACGGCAAGTTGATTTGCCCCTGGCATGCCTGGTCGTTCGATCCCGCGACGGGGGCTACCGAGAACTCTCAGGAAAGAGTTGCAGTGTATCCCGTAACTGTTGCAGAAGAAGAAGTTTTCGTCAACATTTAGTCCATCGAGAAGGGCGAACCCCCCCCGCCTGGCAAGCCGCCTCGCACCCCTCTTCTTTTTTTGCAGCCCCTTTAACCAGCCACTCCAGCTTTGACGATGGCAGTGAACGAATGGGGATCGAGGCTGGCGCCTCCAACCAGCGCGCCATCAATCTCCGGCTGGTTGAGCAATGCTTCCGCATTCTCCGGCTTCACGCTGCCACCGTACAGAATGCGCAGCGCATCGGCCACCGGGCGCCCAACCAGCCGGGCCACCTCGCTGCGGATCATCAGATGGGCTTCAGCGGCAATGGCAGGTGTAGCCGTTTTTCCCGTCCCAATCGCCCAGATGGGCTCATACGCGATCACCATCGGACCCAGCTTGCTCGCGTCGATCTGATGGATTGCGCGGCTGATCTGCCGGCAGCAAACCTCTTCCGTCTTGCCGCCCTCTCTTTGTTCCTCGTCTTCACCAATGCAAACAATCGGAATCAACTGATGTTTGAGTGCAGCGATCAGCTTCTTGTTGACCATCTCGTCGGTTTCACAAAAATACTGGCGGCGCTCAGAATGGCCAAGGATGACGTGGCTGACGCCCAGGGCAACCAGCATCGAGGCAGAGATCTCTCCGGTATAGGCGCCCTCCTCCGCGAAATGCATGTTTTGCGCGCCCACCGTTACCTCAGAGCCTTTCACCGAGTGCAGCGCGGTTGCCAGATCGACGGCGGGAGGGCAAATCACGATTTCGCTCCGCGTCGAGCCTTTGACCAAAGGCAAAAAGGTATGAAGGAAGCTCTGTGCCTCCGTGGGCGTCTTATACATCTTCCAGTTGGCGGCGATTAAGAGCTTTCGCATGCTTTGGGGTTCTCAATGGTTGTCGCGCTTCTTGTGTTCCTTGACCAGATTGTAGAGCACAGCAAGAGTGTGTTTCCTATCCAGCTTGCCAGCCAGGCGAACTACCGTCCAGCATCCGAGAAAGCCGAACAACATATATCCGAGCCCCGCGAGGGTCAGCACGAAAGACATCGGCTTGCCCGCGAGCCAGTCGCCGAAAACGCTGACCGCATTGAGCGTGGAAATAAAGCCCATCAGACCGCCCAGCGGGAAAGCGATAAGCCCCAGGCTGACGCGATACCGGTAGCCGCGAAGAAACTGCGTGAAGGTTGCCAAAAGCCACGCGGCCAACGCCAAAACCATTCCAGCAAGGAGGACCAGCAGCGGCAATTCGAGACTAACGACAGCCATGTTCTATGAGCTGGGAGCTTCGGAGAGTGCTTCGACGCCAGGAAGGCGCTTTCCTTCGAGAAACTCGAGCGATGCACCGCCACCGGTTGAAATATGCTTGATCTTGTCTGCCACCCCGGCTTGCTTGACGGCAGAGACGGAATCGCCTCCGCCGACGATGGTCATGGCGCCCGCGTTCTCGGCTAGCGCCTCCGCGACGCCGGTGGTGCCTCGGGCAAATGCCGGCATTTCAAATACTCCCATGGGTCCGTTCCAGACGATGGTCCGGGCTTTGGCGATTTCTGTCGTAAACAACTCCACCGTGGCCGGCCCTATGTCGAGCGCCATCCAGCCGGCAGGAAAGGGCCCGTCGCCCTCGAACATTTGGGTATTGGCGTCGGCTGCGAATTTGTCGGCCAGCACGTGATCGATGGGCAAAAGAAAACGCACACCTTTCTTTTCGGCTTCCTTGAGCGCTTCAAGAGCCACGTCCAACTTGTCGGCTTCCACCAGCGATTTGCCCACATCTTGACCCTTCGCTTTGAGAAAGGTGTACGCCATGCCGCCCCCAATGAGCAGTGCGTCCACCTTGCTCAACAGATTGTGAATGACCTCGATCTTGTCGGAGACCTTCGCCCCACCGAGGATCGCTACGAACGGCTTCTCCGGCGCTTCCAGCGCTTTCCCCAGGTAGTTCAGCTCCTTTTCGAGCAACAAGCCGGCTGCGGAATGGGAGACGAAATGCGTAATGCCTTCGGTCGAAGCATGTGCCCGGTGAGCGCTTCCAAAGGCGTCATTGACATAGACGTTGCAAAGGCCGGCGAGTTGACGTGCGAAATGCTGGTCATTGGCTTCCTCGCCGGCATGGAAGCGCAAATTCTCAAGCAGCAGCACCTGCCGCGATTCCAATTGCCGTGCCATCTCAGTAGCCACGTCGCCCACGCAATCGGGGGAAAATGCGACGTTGACCGATTCGCCCAAGGCGTGGTCCAGCAGGGTGCGCAGCCGGTCTACCACTGGCCGCAGGCTGTATTTAGGATTCGGCTTGCCTTTGGGACGCCCGAGGTGCGAAGCCACAATCACTTTAGCGTGATGGCGTAACGCATACTCGAGCGTGGGCAGGGTCTCTTTGATGCGCGTATCGTCGAGAATCTGCAGACCGCTGTCAGAGAGCGGTACGTTGAAATCAACCCGGACAAAAAGATATTTGTTGTTCAGATCCAGGTTGCGGATGGATAGTTTTGCCATGGCAGTTCCTCAACAAGTCGTCGAGAGGTCCTTCAGCATTTTCCCTTCTGGTCTATACAAAGCAACCGCCCCCGGCGCGGCTTTTCCTCAAGAAAAGATGGACTTCGCTGAAACCGGCTACGCGGGGCAGAAGTGAAAATGCACTACAGCCCCGCTTTTTCGAGAAACAACACCAGGTCCCTCACCCGGTTGGAGTAACCCCACTCGTTGTCATACCAGCTGATGACCTTGGCCATGTTGCTGCCGACGGTCTTGGTGAGAGGGCTGTCTACGATGGAGGAAAGCGGATTGCCCTTGAAGTCGCTCGAGACCAGCTCATTGGTTTCGTAGCCCAGAATGCCCTTCATCGGTCCCTCGGATGCAGCCTTCAGAGCCGCGTTAATCGATTCCTTGGTCACCGGCTTTTCCGAGGTGAAAGTCAGGTCGACCAGGGAGACGTTCGGCGTCGGAACCCGGACGGCGAAGCCGTCAAGTTTGCCTTTCAGTTCAGGCACTACCAGGTGAAGAGCCTTGGCCGCGCCGGTTGAGGTCGGGATCATGGACAGCGCAGCCGCGCGTCCACGGCGCAAATCCTTATGCGGAAAGTCGAGGATCACCTGATCGTTGGTGTAGCTGTGAATGGTGGTCATGATGCCGGAGACAATTCCGAAGGTGTCGTTGACCACCTTCGCCAGGGGAGCCAGGCAATTGGTGGTGCAGGACGCATTTGAAATGACGTGGTGCGCTTTGGGGTCATACTTCTTTTCGTTCACGCCCAGCACGACGGTCAGATCTTCGTTGGTCGCGGGCGCCGAGATGATCACCTTCTTGACCGTGCCCTGCAGATGCGCTTTAGCCTTGACGGCATCCGTGAAATGTCCGGTGGATTCGATGACCACCTGGGCACCCACCGACGACCAGTCCAGCTTCGCGGGATCGCGCTCGGCGTAAACCTTGAGCTTCTTGCCATCTACAGAAATGAAATCATCGCCCGCGGTGATGGTATGGTGCAGGTTACCGAGGATCGAATCATACTTGAGCAGATGGGCCAGCGTTGCTGGACTGGTCAGGTCATTGACCGCGACAAATTCAATTTCAGGATTGCCGAGCGCGGCCCGGAACACGTTGCGGCCTATGCGGCCAAAGCCATTGATTCCAACCTTTACAGCCATAAACTTTGGGATCTCCTTGAAGGTGGGTAAGGTTTTGAGTGCGTGGGTGTAGACAAAATTGGCGAGCCACTTTGGGCAGAGAGCGAAACTTGAGTGTACCAAAGACCGTTGCCTGGAAATGGGGCACGGCATTTGCTGCGGTGGCGGAATTTGTGTTACATCCTCATCATGCGCTTATGGATGCGCGCCCGAATGAAACGACGTGGCAAGCGCGGAGTGAACGACTCGGAATCGACAGGCAAAATCGGACAGGAGATTCCAGCGAACCAGCCGACGCCCTTACAGCCCATGTACCCAGAAGACGAACGCAGAAAAGCGAACCAAGACGGAGCAGTGGACCTGGACAAGAATCCGGCTCGGGCGCCCGAGCCTCCTGTGGTCAGCCCTCCCGCTGTCGCCACTGCCGCGATGAAAGAGGAAGCAGGCGCGCCTTCTGGGGACGTAACCGTGCAGGAAGGGGATGCGGCAGGTGCGACCCCGGCGGCGGGAAAACTGGTGGTCGAGACGCAGCCGGAATCGCCGTCCGTGCCCCCTCCCGAGTTGCCGTCCGCCAGCCAGAAGGATCTCAAAGGGTACGTGGTGTTGGCTATCGGCTTGCCAGGGTCGGGTAAGACCACCTGGTTCAAGCGCCGTGGCGTGACCCCGCTTTCCAGCGATATGCTGCGCAGCATCCTGTTCGATGACATAACCGAGCAGCGCTACCAGGGACTCGTATTTTCCACTTTGCGATCGCTACTCCGCGCGCGGCTGATCGCGAAAATGCCGTGGAACTATGTGGACGCGACCAATCTCTCTGCCCACGAGCGCCGGCAGTGGATCAAGATGGCCAAGAGCTTCGGTTATGAGGCGCAAGCCGTCTTCTTCGATGTACCACTGGAAGTATGCATGGAGCGGAACAGCCGCAGGGAGCGCACAGTCAGCGATGACATCATGCGCAAGATGGCAGAGCGCCTCCGTCCGCCCAGCTTCAAAGAGGGTTTCAGCAAGATCACCATGGTGCGCGTCAAGGGCGCGCCGCCGCTCAAAATGGACGGGGTCGAAGTGGAGCCGCCACCCAGTTCCTGATGCTCAGCGCACGTTTCGAAACCGCTCGGCATCGTAGGCTGCTGAAAACGAGGCCTGGACGAAGGGCACGGCTTCAGCCGTGCCGTAGACTTCTCAGCTATGCGCGGCTTTAGCCGCTGAGGTACGGTTTTTTCTGCCGTTTCCAAGCGACTGAGCGCGAGGAATGACAAAAAAGCGTACCCAGGGGCTAAAGCCCTCATCAATTCGATTCTTGTACGGCACGGCTGAAGCCGTGCCCTTCGTACAAAGCATTTTTCCGCAGCCTGTTCAACCATGCCGTAAACCGCAAAGATAGCTGCGCGGCTTTAGCTGCTGAGTTACGCTTTTCAAGACGCGAAATCATCCGCTCAAGGAGTGGCCGATTGACGGGAAGCGCCCACGAGTCGGCCATTGCCTTTGAGCAAGTCGGGCTGACCACGCCCGACGGCCGCGTGATCCTCGACCAAATCGACCTCCAAGTCGCGACAGGTTCCACGACCGCCCTGCTGGGCCGTAGCGGCTCTGGAAAGACCACTCTGCTGCGCATGGTGAATCGCTTGATCGAGCCCACTGCCGGCCGGGTGATGGTTGAATCCAGGCCCACCTCCGATTGGGACCCGATCGCCCTGCGGCGGTCGATCGGCTATGTCATTCAGGAGACAGGTCTCTTTCCCCACTTTGACGCTGAGCGCAACATCGGGGCGGTACTCGAAATCGAAGGCCGGCTCAGGCAGGAAATCGCTGAACGTGCGCGGCAATTGTTTACCCTGGTGGGTCTGGACTACGCAACGTTTGCCCGTCGTTTGCCCTACCAATTGTCTGGTGGCCAACGCCAGCGGGTCGGCCTTGGACGGGCGCTCGCGGCCGAACCCAAACTGCTGTTGATGGATGAGCCCTTCGGGGCACTCGACCCGCTGACCCGCGCGGAAATGCAGGACATGTTGCGAGAGTTGCTCCGGCGCCTGAACAAGACGGTGCTCTTAGTCACCCACGACTTGGATGAAGCACTCTACCTGGCCTCTCATATAGTGTTGCTGGAAGGGGGCAAAGTCGTAGCTAATCTTCCGGCGGATGAATTTCTCGGCTCGCAAATTCCGGCGGTGCAGAGCTA
>DASRRN010000207.1:0-6402 GCA_035695685.1 Acidobacteriaceae bacterium
CGCACCATGGCGGACATCGAACAGCGTCGCGCAGACCGCTGGAATTTCCTATTCATCGCGGGCATGTGGTTCCAGGATCTCTTCAACTACGACTTCCGCCGCACCGAGCAGTGCATCATCCCCTACGCCACCCAGGAAGGCGAAATCTCCTTCTGCGCTTACAACACTGGCGTGGGCTGGCGCAACATTATCGAGAAAATGCACATGACCGCGACTCTGACCAAGTGGTACGAGGAGCACGGACGGCACGAGATCTTTGCCGGCGGCAAGAAAGTCGGCATGGGCAATGCTAGCCACAACCTGGTCCTCAACCAGGACCACGTCACCGCGTCTGCGAACGACACCCTCGACAAGTTGGGCATTGCCAAGAACGCCCGTGAGGAGAAGCTGAAGGCCCGCGACACGAAAATCAAGGCAGATGCCGAAAACGCCAAGATGGCTCGGCTCTACCGCGAGCACGTCCTGGGGGAGAAGCCGAAAGAGGGCTTCATTCCGCTGGACTCCTTGATTGCTCCGGCGCCCAAGGCGGCTCCGCAGGCGGCCAGCGAAGAACCTGTCATGGGCGACTAACATCAAGCCGCAACAAGAGTGCAGAAAGGCTGCCAACCGGCAGCCTTTTCTGTGCTCCAATGAAGATCGATGCGCACCATCTGGATGACAAGTCTGCTTGCGGCCAGCCTGGTTATTGGTCTTACCGGCTGCACCTTCTACGGGGAAAAGAAACCGCCCAACCTCAAGACCACAACCAGCGCCGAGCAGTACGAACGCATCTTTTGGTCCACGGTAAAAGCAAAGAACTGGCAGCAACTCCCCGGACTGCTCGCCGCCAATGTCATGTACAGCGTAAGCGGCAAGGTACTCAGCAAGGATCAGGTCGTTCCCTATCTGCAAGGGTTAAACCTCGCCGACTTCACGATCACCGGAATGGTCGTCAAGCCAAACGGTCCGGACATGACCCTCAACTACACCCTGCAGCTTTCATCTGCCGGCGGCCCGGTGCAAACCTACATCGCAATCAGCGTCTGGCAACAAGTCACCCAGGGCAACTGGATCCTCACCGTGCACACCGAACAACCGCAAACACAATCGGCTCCCTAGTCACAGCTCGCCCTCCCCTGCAACAAATCAAGAGGCGAAATCGAAGGGTGCCCCAGGATCTCAAACAGAATTGTCATCCCGACCGGAGCGTAGCGAAGTGGAGGGACCTGCTGTTTCCATCCGGGCCACAAACTGTCGGTGCAGTCACCACCCTCTCCTTTGTCATCCCGAAGCGAAGCCGAGGGATCTGCAGTTTCCCATCCCCCCTCTGATACATTCAAATTGTGGTTACCCCTCCGGCAATGATCCGGAAATTTCAGCATGAGCTGTTGGCCTGGTTCGATTCCCACGCGCGCGATCTGCCGTGGCGGCAAAGCTCTGACCCTTACCGCATCTGGGTTTCCGAGATCATGCTGCAGCAGACCAGGGTCACCGCCGTCCTCGACTACTACGCTCGTTTTCTGGCCCTGTTTCCCTCCGTGGCCGCGCTCGCCCACGCGGAAGAACCGGCTGTGCTTGCCGCCTGGAGCGGACTGGGATATTACCGTCGCGCCAGAATGATGCACAAAGCCGCCCAGATGGTAGTACAGGACTACCAGGGCCTATTTCCATCGACCGCCGCGGAACTACGCAAGCTGCCCGGCATAGGAGAGTACACTTCCTCGGCAATCGCCAGCATCGCCTTTCGTGAGCCGGTCGCAGTCATTGACGGCAATGTGGAGCGGGTGCTCCTGCGTGTCTTTCCCCAGAACGGCACCTCCGTGATCCAGGCAAAATGGCTTCGTGATCGCGCTGCCGGCCTCCTCGATCACCAGCGTCCTGGAGATTTCAACCAATCGATGATGGAACTGGGAGCCATGATCTGCCTGCCCCAACGCCCCCTATGCCTGCACTGCCCGGTGCAGTCATTTTGTAAGACCCGGGGCGAGCATCAGGCGCCTCCACCCAAAAAAATGCGCACCCGGCAAATTGCCTACGCCCTCCTATGCAGGGATCGTCCAGGCGGCACGCAGGTATTGCTCCAGCAGCGTCCTCCCTCGGCCTCACTCATGCCAGGCATGTGGGAATTGCCCGAGGTGGAAATGAGGGAGAGTGACGACCAGCGCGTGGAAATCACGCTGCGCCACGCCATCACCGTGACCAACTATCAGGTTCGCGTACTCCGCTTTTCTGAGCAGGAAGCCAGGCTTCGCTGGCCCGCCCGGAAAACTCCCCGGCAATGGACGAAGAGTTCAGAATTGAGCAGCTTGCCCCTGACCGGGCTGGCGCGCAAGATTCTGCAGCGGTTGCAAATTATGCCGAAACTCTTCAAAGAGGTGAGATGAAGAAATTTCTTTGCCCTGCGCTTTTGCTAACGGCATCGCTGGGACACGCCGTAAATATGCCCGAAGTGCCTGCGCTCGACATGGTTCCGCCCGCCGCCCGCCAGGCTGCAGCGGGCATCGATCCGGAAAAAATCCGCGCCCATGTCCGCTTTCTATCCAGCGATCTGCTCGAAGGCCGCGGCCCGGGCAAGAGAGGGGGCCAGCTCGCAGCTGAATACATGGCGACCCAGTTCGCTCTGGCCGGAGCCAGGCCTGCAGGCGAGAATGGCACCTATTTCCAGGCCGTCCCTCTGATGGCCGTGCACACAGACGTCGACAAGACCACCTTTACCTTTGTTCCTTCCAAAGGTGCTCCCCTCCGGTTGAAGTACGGAGAAGACTACGTCACCAAGGACCAAACCGGAGCGCCGATCGTCGACCTCGATGCGCCCATCGTCTTCGTCGGCTATGGAATCAACGCACCTGAGTATCAATGGAATGATTTCGCAGGTGTCGACGTCAAAGGAAAAATTCTGCTGGCAATCGTGAACGAGCCGCCATCGACCGACCCGCATTTTTTCGAGGGCCAGGCACTCACCTACTACGGCCGTTGGACGTACAAGTTCGAAGAAGCGGCGCGCAAGGGTGCGGCGGGCGTGATGGTGATTCACCGGACCGACCTCGCCAGCTACGGGTGGGAAGTGGTGCGTAATTCCGAATCGACAGAGACCTCATACCTGCGCGATGACCCCCTTTCCATCCTCCGGGCGGCCGGTTGGATACAACTCGACGTTGCCCGGAAGCTCTTTGCCGCCGCGGGCATGAACGCAGATCAAATGATCGCAGCGGCCGGTAAGCGCGGATTCAAGGCAGTGGAGCTTCCCGTGCGTCTCAAGGCGCACATCGTCAGCCAGATGCGAAAGTATGACTCGGCAAATGTCATCGCCATGGTGCCGGGAGCAGACCCGGCTCCAGGCCGCAACGTCCTCTACACCGCCCATTACGATCACCTTGGTATCGATCCCACCGCCTCAGGCGACAAGATCTACAATGGCGCCGTGGACAACGCAACCGGCTGCGGCATATTGCTCGAGATGGCGCGCGCCTATGCTACTGCCAAAATTCCTCCGCCCCGGAACGTCTATTTCGCCTCAGTCACTGCGGAAGAGCAGGGCCTGCTGGGATCGAAATATCTGGGTATGCATCCTCCGGAACCCATTCGCGACCTCACCCTGGACCTCAACTTCGATGAGCTCTTACCCATCGGCATACCCACTTCCGTTCAGGTCACAGGCTCGGAGCGCACCAGCTTCTATCCAGTGGTGGAGAAGACCGCGGCAGCCTTCAATCTTCAGATCCAGCCGGACAATGCTCCCATGGCCGGGATCTACTATCGCTCCGACCACTTCAGCCTGGCGCGCGTCGGGGTACCGGCCTTTTCCATTGACGAAGGCGATCTCTTCGCGGGTCACCCGAAGGGCTGGGGAAAGCAGCAGAAAGCGGAGTATGATGCCCAGCGATACCATCGCCCCACCGACGAATATCAGGCAAATATGGATTTTCGCGCCGATGCCAGGTTGGCTCAGTTCGGGTTCTTACTAGGGTGGCAGGCTCTGTCGTCAGCGCCCGTGACCTGGAAGCCGGGGGACGAGTTTGAGGCTGCCCGAAAGAAGAGCATGGGGCAGTCAGCCCCTTAGAGGGTTAACGTGCAATTCTCACGTTGGAACGTCATAGCGCTGCTCGCCCTGGTTTTTGCTCCATGCGCGGCGTCGCCCGTGTGGGCACAGACCAACAAGGCGCCTGAACCAGTCCTGCATCGGCGGAGCTATAACCAGGTCGACGATGAGTTGGATATAGGCACCCGGTCGACCGGCCGGACCATACTTCCGCCGGAAGCCTCAGGCGAATACACCCTGGGCTCTGGAGAAATGATTGATGTAGAGCTGCAGCCAGACCAGCTGAGCGGCTACATCACCCGGTTCGGCGACCGCGAGAGCGACGAGGGGACTCCGCTCACTTTCTTCTTTGCCACCAGCCGCCTGGCTGGCCAGCGATTATCGTTCACTACCAGGCAAGTCCACGGCCTGTGGTTCTCTTTTGATGGAACCATCGTGCGGGGAACCGCTCGGACTCGGGACCAGCAGGGATACTATCTGCTGCAGGGCCAGCTGATATTGCATGATGTTGCCACCCAGACGCAGCAGGCGCGCATGGTTTCATTGCCCATGGCCAGGCAAGGTCCTAACGGGTAAAGCGGTTGAACAATTGGTGTAGACCGAAGCAAAGGACCTTTTCGTGGTTTTCTCCCAAGGAAAACCACTCTCGCGGCCTTTTGTCGGGCCACAGTAATTGTTAAACCGCGCTAAGCCCTTCCTTTTGTACCTGGAACTTTCCGCAGCAGGTTTCTTCACAGTCTTACGCTACTAGCATCAATACAATGAGACGGGTTATTTCCAATTCCCCTCAAGAGGAGTTTCTATGGATCGCACAGCAAGCGCAGTGTGGCACGGCGGCCTGAAAGATGGCAAAGGCAAGGTTTCGACCCAGAGCGGCGTGTTAAAAGACAGCCAGTACTCCTTCAGTACCCGGTTCGAGAATGGTATCGGCACCAACCCCGAAGAACTGATTGCAGCCGCGCATGCGGGTTGCTTCACCATGGCGTTGAGCGCCCAACTCAGCACTGCGAATCTGCCGCCAGAGTCAATCGAGACCAAGGCCACAGTCACCTTTGACAAGACGGATGCCGGCCCAACCATTACCAAAATTCTTTTGGCAACCACGGCCAAGGTACCAGGCGCTGACAAGGCAGCGTTCGACAAGGCAGCGCAGGAAGCCAAGACCAACTGTCCCATTTCCCGCCTCTTCAAGAACAACACCGAAATCACCCTGGACGCCAAGCTAGCCTAAGAGGCCCGGATGGCCGCCCGCTAAAACGTCAGCCCAGCCCGGAAGGTCTGGGCTGACGTTTCTCATTTCAAAAGAGGATAGATAGGTCGAAAGCTGTGGAATGCGCGAATTTTTCGGGAGTCACCGCTCTGATGCTTTGTATCAGGGCACGACTTTAGTCGGGCCGCTAAGGTCCACGAAAATTAGGGCTTTAGCCCCTGCGCTTTTGCTTCGTTAAGGGGCTAAGTAATTACGGACGGGCCAAAAGAGTGTGCGTGAGAACACCGCCTAGCTATTGGCAACAATATAGTCACGAAGATTACGGTTGATGCCGGCGGCCTGGACCACTCCATTATCGAGCAGCTGAACCCATTGCTTCGCCGACTCATCATGTGCCATAGCGCCCAGCAAGTAGTTGGCTTGCACAATAATTTCGAGTGCGTTGCTTAAATCGTGCGACAAACGGCGGATTTCTTTGGCCTGTTCCGCAGGGATGGTGGGGGGATTTGGCGTCATTCAGACCTCAACCGGGAATCAATCGCGGTCCCGGAGTCATGCTGGCGGTTGCGGGGACGGTTTGCTCAGGGCACAGACTCGTCCCGTTGCGACAAAGTGACCATCGAATCTTCGGTAACCTCATCCCGGTAAGTTGAGAAGAGGTGTCCGCAGACGTTATTGTAATGAAATGAACCCATATGCACGACAGCTAGGCAGTCGCGACGCTCTCAAGGTAGTGGCGACCACCGCAAGACATCTCGAACAACTATCCGTTGCCCTTGGTCCGGCTCGTATAGAAGAATCGCCTGCGCCCGGAAAGTGGAGCCCCCACGAAATCCTTTGTCACCTGGCCGATTGCGAACTGGTTTTTAGCTACCGCATACGCCAGACTCTGGCCCAGGACCATCACGTCATCCAGCCTTTCGATCAGGAGACCTGGGCAGCCAACTACGCGGGTTACGATCCACAGGCTGCCATGATGACCTTCTCTTGCGTGCGCCAATGGAACCTGATGCTACTGCGGTCAATCCCTGCTGAGGCCATGTCCAAGCCCGTTCTCCATCCGGAGCGCGGGGAAATGACCTTTCGCCAGCTCATTGAAACCATGGCCGGTCACGATCTGAATCACTTGGCGCAGCTGGAAGCGATTGCAGTGCAGGTGCCCCTAAGCCGTTAA
>DASRRN010000208.1:0-6619 GCA_035695685.1 Acidobacteriaceae bacterium
GGTAAGAATGGCAGTGGCGCAATTTGTAATCGAGCGATCCTTCCCCACCGTGCTCAGGATGATGAGCCCACCGATGAGGAAGACGATGACGAATTCGGAGAGCGTCAGCTGCCCTCCGGGGCGCCGGCTCAGCAGGCGCACAATGAGCAGCAGAAAAAGGTAACCAAAGACTGCATGGATGATGGTGGACACGTTAGATCCTCATGGAACGACGACTACCTTGGCGTGCACCCGCTGGGCGCCGACAACGCCAATCGTGAAGTCAAAAATGCCGGGGCCAAGGGGTTGAAGCGCGAGATCCACACTGGCAGGGGGTTTCGAGGCGGGGAAGGAATATGTCAATCCTCCCTCACCGACAACCGTCTCCTGTGGCGCGGGGATCACGCGCTGGGTCCCTAGAAGTTTGATCAGGCTATTGCCTATGTACAGTTGGACCTTGCCGTCTTTGATCGCCGATGGTCCAAACTGGATGGTCATGATAGACGGCGAAGCCGTACGCTCTATGCGTTCATATTTCACATCCATCGTGCCATCCGCGGCATGGCGCTGGGCTTTGGCCAGAGGGCCTCGCCCGAAGAGGCCGGATAAATCGAGAACAATGATCAGGGTGAAGGCAATCCAGGCGGCATTTTCAAAGCGCCACCACTTTCGTTGGAACTCGAGGTCTTCGCCGACTGCGACCTCGTCGTTGACCTTGGCGACCGAGTTCTCCACCGGCCTGGTAAATGGTTTTGTAGCCATATCCACTCTCTCTAAGTTGCTATGAATCCAGCTAACCGCCTATATCTCAGGAGCCTGATTGACGCGGAGAAGTGCTAATTTCCCCGTTGCGCTCCAATACCGCACGGTCAATGCCCTCCAGCGCTTTTATTCCCGATTCGCGGGCGGAGGCAATTACGTCATCGTCCTGGATACGCATGTGCTGAAGTGTGTTCGCGCGCCATTCTTGGTTTTCGAGAAGAATCAGAGGAGTGCCATCCACCAGCCGGCCAAAGCGCTGTGACTTCGATCGAGCCCAGGCAATGCCGTAGTGCGCCAAACCCATGGTGATGATTTGGCAGAGAGCATTGGTGAACGAGACCTCATCTCCTACGATTGCGGTGAGCGCAAGCCCGCCTATGAAAAAAATCAGGACGAATTCAAAAGGAGTCATCTGTTTGCCGGGACGCCGCCCTACGATGCGAACAATCATGACCAAAAATAAGTAACCGAAAAACGCGCGCAGTACTGCAGCCATCGAAATAAACCCTTGAGACACCTTTGACGCAGGAGGTGTCGTTCCCGTTGCAATGCCAGAGATGGAGAAATGTGCCGGTTGCGTGCTGTTTCCGCGAATCTAAATTAGCTGGCCGTCCATATTGTGAATCGAGATTAAGGAAAAGGCCGGCTCCGGCCGGCCTTGGTTTCCCCACCCCTCCGTGATTCGAGGGGTCAACGTCGCGCATTCGCGAATTGAAGCGGGAAGAGTCCGTCGGTTGCTGCGATTCTCCTTGGCCGACGGCAAGCAGAGGAAATCGCGAAAACCTGCTCCCCTCCCCGCTCAATCCTATCGCCATGCGAACCTGTTCGCATGCTGCTGTTCATAGAGATGCTGTCTCGTGGACGCTGGTGGCCTCACCCTTTGATGGTTCCCGCCGCCTCATAATGGAAGGAGTGAAGCGCCTGCTGTTACCGCATCGAGGCAGTGGGCTGGTTTGCGACTCTGCTAAATCGAATTGAATCCGCATTTGCAACCCTTACACCATGTTCTATAGTCGAGAATGGATTGTTCAGCAATCCTGTGATCGCAAGCGGAGCAGAATGCGTCTCCATACCAGGCTTTTGTCGTGTCGTAGCGCCCTCTCGAGCCTTTTGTTCGTCACCCTACTCCTATTCGGCGCAAGCTCCGGGGATGCGGATGTTACTCCGACCAAACAGGCGGAAGCCGCCAGGGCGAACAACCTGGGCACGGCGCTCATGAATCAGCAATTGCTGGAAAAAGCGGCTGGGAAATTTGGGGATGCGTTCCAGTTGGACCCGTCGCTGGTCCGTGCTGAGGTGAACCGCGGCATCGCGCTGGTCTATCTGCAGAAAATGCCGGAGGCTAAGCAGGCGCTCGAACACGCTGCAACCCTGGATCCAAAGGATCCTCATATCTGGTACGCGCTGGGGATTTTGCACCGCATCGAAGCGGAATATCCCCAGGCCCTGGAAAGTTTCCAGAAAGTAGCCGCGCTCGATCCAGATGACGCGGACACACACTACTTCCTGGGTTCCGTGCTGCTTGAGCTGCATCAACCAGACCAGGCTCTGACCGAGTTCCAGACGGCTTTGCGGTTAAACCCCATTCATGCGTCGGCCCAGTTCGGCCTGGCCAAGGTTTTGCAGCGCCTGGGCAAGCGAGAAGAAGCGGCAACGGCTTTTCACCGCTTCGAACACCTGAACCAGGAAAAGATCGGTGTCCCCCTCGCCCATACTTATGGAGACGAAGGGCACTATTCGCTGGCACAGGATGCGCGGACGCTGAACCCACAAGTGAGGCCGATGATTCCCGTCACCTTTACTTCACAGACGCTTGACCACCTGGCGGCTTCGCCGGCGAAGCCGAGCGACCAGCCCCGCGGAGGAGCATGCCTGGTTACGCCCGCGGGCGAACATGCCTATCTCCTGGTGATGGCCTCCGGCGAAGAGGCGATCCGCACTTACGCGCAGTCGGACAGTGGGAGCTTCGCGCTTGTGCCCAGCGCCCAGACGGGCCTGGTCGCCAGCGGTACTGGCGTGGCTTGCACGGTAGGCGACTTCGACAATGACGGCCTACCCGATGTTGCCGTAGCCATGAGCGACCGCGTGCTTTTGTTCAAAAACCGTGGCGGTGGCAAATTTACCGATGTGACGGCAGCCACCGGCGTGCAGCCGGCCAACCGTCCGGCAGGTATCACCTTCGTCGATTACGACCACGATGGCGACCTGGACCTCTTTGTGACCGGCCAAGGATCTGCTGCAGGATCGAAACCCAATGTTCTGTGGCGCAACAACGGCAATGGCACCTTTACCAACTGGACGGAGCAAGCGGGCCTCGGGGGCGAGGGCACGACCGTGGCGGCGACCTTGTCTGACCTCAACAACGATCGAGCCGTCGATCTGCTGGTTACCGGCTCCGGCCAGGCGCCCACATTCTTTGCCAACCCGCGTGAGGGATTGTTCAAGTCTTCTCCTCTCTTTGACACTGCCGGCCTACCCCCCACCGTGGGAGCCGTGGTGCTCGATTTCAACAAAGATGGATGGATGGATGTGGCCCTCACTCACGCCGGCAGCCCGGGCATCACGCTCTGGCGCAATGTGCAGGGCAAACGCTTTGAACGCGTTCCCTTGCCGATCGAGAACGCAATCGCCGGCTGGGGGTTAACCGCCATCGACCTCGACAACGATGGCTGGCTCGACCTGGTCGCGGCGGTGCAAACGAAGCAGGGACCGGAGTTGCGCGCACTGCGCAACCTGGGGCCCGCCGGCTTTGAGGATGTGACGGCGCGAGTTAAGCTCGACCAGGTTAAGCTGGCGGAGCCGCGCGCCCTGATTGCCGCCGACGTGGATGGCGATGGCGCCGCTGACCTGATCGTCACCCAGCCGGATGGAAACCCTTTGCTCCTGCACAATGAGGGCGGCAATCGGAATCACTCTTTGCTGATCGCGCTGAAGGGGGTTGCCGACAACAAATCAGCCATCGGCACCAAGGTGGAAGTCTTTGCCGATGGCGTGTGGCAGAAATTCGAGATCGCCGGCGCCTCCGGCTATCTCAGCCAAGGAGCACAGCAGCTTCTTGCCGGCCTGGGCACCGCCGAACATGCCGACCTGGTGCGGATACTGTGGCCAACCGGTGTTCCTCAGGATGAAACGGAATTGGGCACGAAGAGTTCTCTGAACATTACTGAGCTGGACCGCCGGGGCAGCTCTTGCCCCACGCTGTTTGCCTGGAACGGTAAGAGATACGAATTCATTTCCGACGTGATCGGCGCAGCGGTTATTGGCCACTGGGTTTCGCCTACTGCAAAAAACCACGCCGATCCGGATGAATGGATCAAGGTGGAGGGATCGCAACTCAGCCCTCGCGGAGGGTATCTCAGCCTGCGCTTCGGTGAACCGATGGAAGAGGTCAACTTCATCGACCAGGTTCGACTGGTGGCGATCGACCATCCCGCAGCCACCGAGGTTTACCCCGACGAGCGCTTTCTGAATGAACCTCCTTTTGCTTCTGGCCGTGCCATCCTCAGCACGGACGCGCATCCTGTGGCCGGAGCATGGGATGACAAAGGCCGCGACGTGCGCGAACTGCTACGTACCCGCGATCACAACTACGTGCGCGACTTTACCAATTTGTCCTTCGCCGGTTTCGCCAACCAGCATGCGCTCACCCTCGATCTGGGGCAATGGACGGCCGCCAATCCTCTACGGTTGCTGCTGCATGGCTTCATCGAATATTTTTCCGCCAGCTCCATGTATGCTGCATGGCAATCGGGCCTTACGCCCATGCCGCCATACGTTGAAGCGCAGTTGCCGGACGGCAGCTGGAAGCGGGTCATGGACGACATGGGCTTTCCCGCAGGGCTCCCGCGCACCATCGTAGTGGACCTTACGGGCAAACTCCCCCCGGGCACGCGACGGATTCGACTCGTCACTAATCTGCAAATCTACTGGGATCAAGCCTTGATCGACAACGGCCCCCCGGCGCCGCAGCTCATGCACCAAACCGAGTTGCCGCTGGCCTCCGCACACCTTGCGTTTCGTGGTTACCCGGAGCAGATAGATGGCAAGACCCCAGGCGATCTAACCTATAACTACGAGCACATTAGCCAGACAGGGCCCTTCATACGCTCACGCGGCAGCTATACCCGCTACGGAGAGGTCACACCCCTGCTGAAGTCCATCGATGAATCCTTCGTGATCTTCGGCAGTGGTGAAGATATCGACGTGGAGTTCGGCACCGCTTCCCTTCCTCCCCTGAAGCCGGGCTGGAAGCGCGACTATTTTTTCTATGCCAATGGCTTTGTCAAGGATATGGACTTCTATGAGGCCAGCCCTTTCACCGTTGCCGAGATGCCGTTCCACAGGATGAGTACCTACCCTTACCCCGCAAGTGAGCACTATCCGCAGGATGACCAGCGAATGCAATATGAGCTGGAGTGGAACGACCGGTTCGATTCCGGCCGGGGTGCGCAATATTTTGGATTTCGCTACTTGCCCAAGTCCGCGCAGTGACTGGTCTCACGGTTCTGCCTGCGGTTGAGCTTCTGGCCATGCTGCGGCGAAAGCAAATCTCGCCGTTGGAACTGGCCAATGAACACATCCAACAGATCGAGCGATTGAATCCTGACTTACGCGCGCTGGTTGATTTCGATGCCGATCGGGTGCGTGAGCAGGCCCGTGCGTTGGAAAACTTCACCGGCGCCCGCGGTCCGCTCTTTGGTTTGCCGATGACCATCAAGTCTTCCATCGCGACCGCCGGATACCGGTGCGAAATCGGGAGCCAGCTGCATCGGGGCAACATCCCGCACGAAAATGCAACCGTGGTGGACCGCGTAAAGCAAGCAGGCGCGCTGATCCTGGGAACCACGAACTGTCCGGAGTTTTTGATGGCCTACGAGACCGACAACCGGCTCTATGGGCGCACGGCGAATCCATGGGACAAGGAACGAACCGCGGGAGGGTCCAGTGGCGGTGAATCGGCAGCAATATCCGCCGGCCTTTCGGCCGCAGGACTGGGCAGCGACAGCGGTGGCTCGGTGCGCGAACCGGCCCACTTTACCGGAATATGCTCGCTCAAGCCCACACCGGGCCGTATTCCGGGCCGCGGACATCTGCCCGCGTGCGATGGGCCGTTTGCGATTCTGGGCGCTATCGGGCCCATGGCGCGATCCATTCGTGATCTCACGATGCTCTTCATCACCCTCTCCGGACAGGATGCACTGGACCCGGTGAGCCCGCCGGTGGGGCTGAGGAATGAGTCGCTGGAAGATTTGAAGCGAGTCCCCATCGCTTTCTTTGAAGACGATGGCCCGGTCACTCCGGAGACTCGCCAGGCAGTGCGTGATGCGGCGCGGACGCTCGAGGGTCAAGGGTTCAACGTGCGTCCATTCAAGCCGGGTGCACTCGAAGAAGCGCGGAAACTATGGTGGCAGTTTTTTGTCCGCGGCGGAGCCATGCTTCTCGATCCGCTGGTGAAGGGACGGCATGCGGAGCTAAGTCCGATGTTTCTTGACTTTCTCTCGATAGCACACCGCGAGCCGCCGCTCTCCGCGGAGGAATTGCTCTCGGCCTGGATGGATTGCGATCACGTGCGCCGTAGACTGCTGGTTGAAATGGAAAACTTTCCCATCCTGCTTTGCCCGGTGTGCGCGATTCCTGCCTTTCGTCACGGAGAACGGGCCTGGGATGTGGAGGGGCGGCGACTCGAGTATCTGGACGCAATGCGGTATACACAATGGTTTAACCTGCTTGGCGCACCGGCAGCGGTTGTGCCGGTGGGGCGCTCTCCTGAAGGTTTACCGATTGGCGTACAGATTGTGGGGCGTCTGTTCGAAGATGAACGTGTTCTTGGCGTCGCAGCCGCAGTCGAGGCGGAATTCGGATACAAGCCTCCGCCTCT
>DASRRN010000209.1:0-4025 GCA_035695685.1 Acidobacteriaceae bacterium
CGCCAACCGCCCCAGGCTGGGTAACGGCCTTACCGCAGGACGAGCAAAAACGAGCTCCCCCCGGGAGCGGGACGCCACAGGCGGAACAGTATGAAGCCATTCGACACCTCCCACAACCATTCTATTGCACGGTAAACGGAGATTTGAGATACTTCCGGGCGGAATCTGCCTGCGCCGAGTCGCCGTCCTGACGGAGCACGACCTCATACTGTCTCAGCGCCATATCTCGCTCATTTAAAAGATCATACATCTTGCCCGAATTGAGGTCGCAGCGGCTCTTCAGATCCACGCTAATGGTCGGCTGAGTGGTGGCCTGATTGTATGCGGCGGCGGCTTCGGCGTAGTTCTTCTGCCCCTGCAGTGTGTCGCCCAGACCAAACCAGGCCAGTTCCAGATGAGCTGAGGGGAAAAAACCCGGCTTCTTAGCTTGCGCGAGTAGCTGACGGTACTCCGCGATGGCCTCTTTGCCCTGACCGGCATCCTTGGTAAGGTTAGCCAGTTCCAGCCGGAAGAGAAAGTCCCGAGGATACTCCTCTGTCAGCGACCGGGTGACGGCGATCGCCTCATCATATCTTGCCTCCCGGCGCAGGAAGAGCCCCAACGCCGTCCGGGCCTCGACCGCGGAGATCACACCGTGCTCCCCCGCTTCCCGTAAGTCTTGTATTCCCTTCGATTTAGATCCGGTGATCCCGGCTACACCAGCGAGTATCTTGATCCCGAAAGGAAGACTTCCGGTGACATATTGGTGGACCCCGACCACCAGTTTTGCGTCGATGTATTGGGGATCGAACCGCAATACCTTTTCGTTGTCGCTACGCGCCTGGAGAGCGAGATGGAGGGCGGAAATAAAGCTCCGATTTATCAGGCCGATGTAGACCGCATGCAAGCTGCGCGCCCAGCCTCGCGCAAACAGCGAGTCAACATCCTCAGGATGCTTGGCGAGCTGCTGGTTGGAAAGCTCTATCGCATTTGTAAACAATGAGTTAACGCGAGTAGCCACGGCTGGGTCCGCAGCGACTGCGTGCTTGCCATTCAAGAACCCGTCATGAGCGTAGAAGGTGGTATCCAGCAGATCGAGGCGATAGAGTTCCCGGAAGATGACCGCGTCCAATACGTAGTCGACAGCAAGCGGGTTGTCAGGGTTCTGGGCCTGAATCTTCTCGAAGCGTGATAGTGCGCCGTCATAATCGAGGATGTAAAAGCGCTGGAAGGCCTGGCGCACCAGGGGGTCGAGATTAAGTGGGTTTGTGTCTATCCCGGAAGGTGTGGTAACGGCGCCACTCGCAAATGCCGGAAGAAGCGTGATCAGTACCGCTAAACTTGTCATGAAGAACAACTTAGGTCCGGCTCTATGACAAGGAGTCGTCTTCCCTACTTCGCCCTCAAAAGCCCGAACCGAGGTTAGGGGAGCGCTCGGGAGGACCAGCCTGCGGTTTTTTCCAATAAAATTCATTAAATAGTAGTAATTAACGGGACTCTTGGCGCATAAATATGTAACTAAAGGCAAACAGCTTCGGGGGCTTTGTAGCCGCTGGCATACGAGGCTGATTTTAAGGTATCTGGGGAAACGAGCAGACGCTATGACCAGGCAGGAACTCCTTCGCATCGTCATTCGCCAGGCGCGCACCAACGGTTTCCCTTTCCGCAGATGGTTCCAAACTGCGATCGACCCATCCTGGAACAGCTTTGACGATGCAGTCGAACTGCTTGCCCAGGGGCGACGGTACTACGCTCTCCTTTTCGCACACGAATTTGCCCGGACGTTCTGGAAGCAGGGCTCCCAGATCAGCTTCGTCGTTCCCGCAGCCAGCTATACCCGGCGGGACAGGGAGGGTCACATCGTAACCGTGACCCGTAAACCCTTTACCCGTAGAACCCTGAAGGCCGACGTCTGGAAATACCATCTGCGTGAAATGGCGGCTCACGACGAGCCGTTGCGATACATTCGGCGTTTTCTCGTTATAGAAGGAGACGTACAGCAATCGAAAAGTGTCGCTTCTTAGTTACCTTCCGGTGATTTTTTTTGAGACACTTTTGCAACCAACGAGTGATATACTCACGCCTCCGGACAGCCTACTCTCGGCATGTAGAAATCGGCAGAGGAATGGTCGTCCGGTAGCATAGTCGCGGTTCCCACTGCAGACTCCGTTTCCGCCCTCCCGTTCCTGACAAAACCGCATTTCCGCCCTCCCCCAAGTCACGGTAAACGAGAACATGGCTTTCGGTGTCGTCAAGCGAAATGCGATGCGCAGTATGCCCGCACGTACGCCGGGAGGGGTCCAGTCATGAAAATAGCTCTGGCAGCGTTGTTCGCCGCAACTGTGGCCACCACCACAGGATCAGCATTTGCTCAGGATCTGGCGCCACAACCTGCGGAGCTCGTCCCCGCCGGTGTCCCGCTGCGTGTGGAACTCAACAAGAGCTATCCCTTGCGGGTCGGCACCCGGATCGAAGGCCACCTTACCGAGTCTGTCTACCTCATTGACCATGTCGTGGTACCAGCTGATTCCAAGGTATATGGCACCATCACCGGCAAACACTCGGTGAGCCGCCAGGTCCGCACTGCGGCGATGTTTAATGGCGACCTGACGCCGCTCAAGAATGCCGATGTTACCTTTAGCGAACTGGAAACCCCGGATGGTCGCCATTTCAACATCGATACGGATGCAACGGAGCGCACGGCTAAGGTCGTGCGTATGGCCGCGCCCGATCAAGCTCCCCGGCGCTCGCTGGGACAGCGCATCGCCGCGGCCTTTCGTTGGACCAAGCGGGAAACCGCTGCTGGATTCAGTGCACCGCACAAGTGGGACACTGCAAAGCAGGCGCTCTATGCGCAGGTTCCCGTACATCCTCAGGAGCTTTGGGCAGGAACACAGTACGACGCTGAACTGAAGCAACCATTGGAGTTAACCGGGCAGTCCGTACCCGCGCCGGTAGCCGCCGCAGACCTTGGGGAGCTGAAACTCACAGGCAACATCGAAGCCCGCCTGGTGGATCCGGTGAACTCGAACACCGCCACCGCCGGTATGCCGGTCGAAGCCGTGCTGACCCAACCATTGTTTGAGAATGCCCCTGATGCCACCTTGCAGCTGGCGGATGCGAACTCGACCGATTCCGCTGAGGCTCATGGAAAGCTCTTGTTGCCCGAAGGCACGCACCTGATTGGCAGCGTAGTCGAGGCCAAGCCGGCAGGAATGTTCGGACACAACGGCAGCTTACGGTTGACCTTCCGCAAAGCGGAATTGCCCGCCGGTGACGAGCGGATGGTGCATGGGCACGTGATCGCCGTAGAGAGTGTCAAGAGTGATCGGTTGCAGATCGATAACGAAGGCCAAATCAGGGCCAACGGCTCCAACCGCTTCCTGGCGCCTATCACCCTGGGTGCGTTGGCTGCCGTGTCGGATAGTACCGGCGCTGGCCTGGTCAAGGAAGCAATGACCAGCAACGGCCTCGACCTGCTGACCAGGGTCATCGGAACGGCATCGTCCAATGGCGGCCTGATTTCCGGGTTCGCGTATTACGAGGTCGGTAAGGTGGTCTTCGACACTTGGATCGCTCGCGGACACGAAGTAGCCTTCGCCAAGAACACCCGCCTGGAAATCGAACTCGCCCAGCGATAACGGCTCCTCCCTATGGGGGAAACCAAACCACGACTTCGCCCTCGCTCCTCCCCGGCCCCGTCGGAAGTGTGGGTCATAGACAAAACCAAAAGGTGCCGCACCTACGGCGCTCGGATCATCATCCATCGATGCCCCAGCCCTTCCGGGCTGGGCTGACGTTTGGCGGCCGGCCCTCCGGGCCTAAGGAGCGGCTGGGTTCTCTTCTGCGGTTCTCTCATGCGGGAGCCAATCAAGCTTTGGCATTGCCAACGACCGGTGAAGCAAAGCAGTAAAAGAGCCAATTTGGACACGTCTGTTTGAGCCTAGCCCAGGACGCTAGTCCTGGGTAGGTTCTGAAAAGACGAATCAGTCCCGCAGGGACGGTTGAGCCTCAGACTTCTGTGTACGTCGAGGCCCGGAGGGCCG
>DASRRN010000210.1:0-26695 GCA_035695685.1 Acidobacteriaceae bacterium
GACTTCACCTCAATCACGCCTTCACCAACTTCGAGCACAGAAACGTCGAACGTTCCGCCGCCGAAGTCATAGACGATGATCGTTTCGTCCTTCTTCTTATCCAGCCCGTATGCCAACGCTGCCGCGGTCGGCTCGTTGACAATGCGCTTTACATCGAGACCGGCAATCTTGCCCGCGTCTTTGGTTGCCTGGCGCTGCGCATCGTTGAAGTACGCAGGCACGGTGATCACGGCTTCGGTAACCGTCGTCCCGAGGTAGTCCTCTGCAGCTTTCTTCAGTTTCTGCAGAATCATCGCCGAGATTTCGGGCGGGGTGTATTCCTTGCCCTGGGCCACGA
This sequence comes from Acidobacteriaceae bacterium, assembly GCA_035695685.1. Lineage (GTDB taxonomy): Bacteria > Acidobacteriota > Terriglobia > Terriglobales > Acidobacteriaceae > PALSA-350. The sequence continues at coordinate 338 of DASRRN010000210.1, forward strand.
TGACCACGTGGTCGCCCTGTTGCTTCACCTTGTAGGGCACCATCTTCATTTCGTCGGTCACTTCATTAGCGCGACGCCCCATGAACCGCTTGATCGAATAAATTGTGTTTTCCGGGTTGGTGATCGCCTGGCGTTTCGCCACCTGGCCTACCAACCGTTCCCCGCTCTTGGTAAATCCGACGACAGATGGGGTAGTCCGGCCACCCTCTTCATTGGGTATAACCTTGGGCTCACCGCCTTCCATCACTGCCACCACTGAGTTTGTGGTGCCTAAATCAATCCCGATAATCTTCGCCATCGCTTCGCTGCTCCTACCTGCACAGTCCTCGTGTGCGAGTCTATGAGTTCAAGCCTCGCACTTGAGTCTTCTATTGTCAACCTATCTGATGCTCGGATTCACCAGTTGGATTCATCCGGTGGCGATTTGCCGCAGAAAATCCCCAATGGGGGGCTTAAGGCGCATAGGGCGCTTAAGGCGCACACTTCCCCCGCGCCGCTCGGTAGCAGCCGAACACTCGGCACATTATGAACAGTCCCGAAGGGACGTCCGAAAATTCCGAAAATAACCCAGGACTGCGTCCCATAAGCGCTAACTTGTTTGGGATGTTTTCTTCAAAACTCCCACGAAATCGTCATCCTGAGAGCCTGTGACTTTTTCGATCTTTCGTGCTTGCCGCATATCCAACTAGCTGTATTGCAAGCTCCCCAACAAAGTCGTCATCCTGAGCGAAGCGCTTCGCAGACCTGTCGCATAACAAAGGGCTTTATGGCGCGGAGTCGAAGGACCCCGGCAATGCTTATCCTTGCCTATGCCGTTCGGAGCTTTTCAACCACCGAAGCCCGCACCGGACGGACCCGCCACGGTCTTTCCCTGGGGCCGAGAACAGAAACTGCTAGCATCTTGCCTTGTCCGGCCGCAGCTACATTCTCGGCAGCCATACAGGCACGCTTTACATTGGCGTCACCAGCAACCTGTATCTGCGCAGCAAGATCCTGTACGCGGGCTTCAGTGGTTGAAAAGCTGCGAACGCCATAGACAAGATAAGCATCCTCGGGGTCCTTCGACTCCGCGCCCTCAAGCGCGGTGTCCCGCGATAAATCTGTGAAGCGCTCCGCTCAGGATGACGATTTCGTGGGAGTTTTGAAGAAAACATCCCAAACAAGTTAGCGCTTATGGGACGGAGTCCTGGGTAGACCTCGCACATGGGAACAGTCCCTCCGGGACTAAATCCTAAATCCCGAGTTCTCACACACCCTCTTTAGCCCCTGGGGTACGTTCTTTATCTCGTTCCGCAGCCCTCTTTAGACGCCAAAGTTGCGCAGCGCGGTGCAAGCCCTATCGAGGTCGCCGTCCTGTTTGGCAAAGCAGAACCGGAGGAGATTTTCCCCCCGGCCGGCACCATAAAACGCTGACCCTGCCACCGCGCCCACCCCAGTCGCGCGGAGCAGGTTCCGGGCCTTCACGCTTGCGGTCTGTCCTTCGACCCGGCTGGCATCGGCCAGAACGTAATAGGCACCCGCAGGCACAGCAGGAGTCAGGCCGGCAGCCGCGAGGGCATCACAAATCTTGTCCCGCTTCTTCTGGTACTCGGTTGCCAATTCCTGATAGAAACTGTCCGGCAGGGCCCTAAGCCCGGCGGCTGAAGCGTACTGGAATGGCGAGGGAGCGCATACGTACCCCAGATCGTGGAAGTAGGCGATGGTCGGCATCCACTTGCTGCTGGCGACCAGGTAGCCCATCCGCCATCCGGTCATGCTGAACGTCTTCGAGAAGCCGGAAATGCTGATCGTGCGCTCGGCCATCCCTGGGATCGTCGCAGGACTGATGTGCGACTGGCCTTCATAGATGAAGTACTCGTAAATCTCATCGGTCAACACGAACAGGTCGTGTTCAATGGCCACGGCCGCAATAGCTTCCAATTCCGGCCGGGTGAATACTTTGCCGCAGGGATTGCCTGGGCTGTTGATGATCAACGCGCGGGTTCTGGGAGTGATGGCTGCGCGCAGACGATCGAAATCGATTTCCCAGGTGCTGGGTTCCATGGGGACGATAACCGGCTCGACGCGCATGGAAACCAGGGTGTTGTAGTGGTAGCCGTAAAAGGGTTCGAACAGGATGACCTGGTCACCCGGATCGAACAGTGCCAGGCACGCCGAGGCAATGGCTCCAGTCGCTCCTGAGGCCACCAGGATCTCCTTATCCGGGTCGGCGATCAAGCCGTTATAGTGCTCTAATTTTTCTGCAATGGCCTGCCGCAGCACGGCCACCCCGTCCAGCCGGGTGTATATGTTGTAGCCATCACGGATCGCCTGGATGGCGGCTTCCATCACCACTGCGGGGAGAGGCGTATCGCAAACCCCCTGGGCCATGTTCACGCCCCCAACGGCGTCGCACTCCACCGTCATGGAGCGAATTTCGGACTGGATGATGCGGGGAGCAATCTGACTCAGATGTAGGCGTTTCTCCGTGGTGACAGGCATGCTTGCATGTCTACCACGGCAACGGGGGACCCTGTAAAGAGGGAAGCTCACAAATCGTCAGCTCCACGTAGCAATTGCACTTGGCGCCACGCCTCTCGTGCTGCGCTCTTGCGGTCTGCAAATCGGCGGGGCGAATCGAACCTGATCCTTGCCGTGAGACCTCGCACGCACAAGGTGTGGAACAGATGCGGGAAGAAGACCATTTCTCCCCAATACGTCACCTTTCCTTCGGTCGTATCCAATGCCTGGTAGCGAATTGCCGCCGCAGTCACCGGGGCCCCGGTACGGACAGCGGGATCAAACAGCGGCGACCGAAAGGGCAGGACTGAGCTGCCGTCCGAAGAGGTGCCTTCTGGAAAGAGGAGCACCGCCATTCCGTCGCGCAAACCCTCCTCAATGCGCCGGCTCGCTTGGGCCACCTGAAGGCTGCGGCCACGGTCGACGAAGATGGTCCCGCCCAGGCTTGCCAGAGTGCCCAGGAGCGGCCATCGCCGCACCTCTGACTTGGCTACAAACAGAAACGGATGGGCCGCGCCGTAAACCAGTATGTCCAGATAGGTCAGATGATTGGAAACGGTGAGGCCGCGGCCCTCGCTACCTCCCGATTGAGTTACGGATTGAGTAACCGACGGCGCCAGCGAGAGCCGCCTGGCAACCCGGACGCAGGACACATGCAGCCACGCCGCCCGCCGTGCAGTGGAGACTCGCCCTCCGGACACGAGGTAGATAGCAACAAACCGTCCCAGAACCTCAAACAGGGTGGTGAGCAGGATGGCCATGCGGACCGTACCGTAAATCCGCCGGCCAAGGGGCATCGGGCTAGTCCACCAGGAAACGGCTTCGCGCCGCCGGGGCGAGCTGTTCCAGGTCCAAAAGAGTGAGGAAGTCGATGGTCCCGAAGGCGCGGTCCCACGCCGGTGGTCCACAGATCCTGGCGCCCACACCCAGGTAGGTCCGGAGCAGCTTGGGCAGCTTCACCGGCACCGCCGGCTCACCCTCGCAACAGGGCAGCGAAAATGCCGCCGTGGGAACCGTAACATATTCGAACGAAACCAATTGTGAGGCAAGTTGATGGTAGAGGGTCCAGCCATCGAGAGGCTCTTTTGAGGTCAGGGAAGAGCAGCCGATCAAGTACCGCAGGCCGTGGTGTTTGGCATATTGGGCGATCCCGCGCCAAAGTAGGGTCAGGACTTCGCTGGAGCGGTGCCGGCGATCGATAGAAGCACGGCCGAGTTCCAGAACCTGGTGGCGGATGACCTCAAACGGACCGAACTCGAACTCCTGGGCGCTGTAGTAACCGAAAGCCGCCTCGGCGGTGAGACCCGATTGCATGCGGTAGGTTCCAACCACCTGGTCGTCTTCCTGGTCCTCGACGATCAAATGATCGCAAACCGGGTCGAATCGGTCGCGGTCGAGGCCAGTCGAGTAGGACGACGACAAGCCCTCTCCCATCTCCAGGTTGAACACGTTAAAGCGGAGGCGGCAGGCAGCAATGCGATCGTTGCCATTTTTCGCCAGGCGGACCCGGTAGCGCCCGAAGGTCCCGCCTACGTACGGTGGGGCATCGGCGTCCTGCCACAGCCCTTCGGGGGCGCTGGCAGGCGGAGGCACAAGGGCGGAACATTGGAGTTGCTGCCGTGGCGTGAACAGCTGGGAAACAGGTGTTTTTTGGTCTCCGGCAACAGGCAGTGCGGCCAGACTGGGAACCCCAACATGGTGGTGGTTGGCCATGCTCCAGCCATGATGCAGCCACACCCCACTTCACAAGTTGAACGGAGCGAGAATAGTCCGCGAACGAAGGATGAATATCAACTTAGTCAACTGGCCCGTTCGGGGCATTACCACCCGCAAAAAATATCGGCCCGGCGGCTCTGCGGGATAACTTTTGCCGTAAAACAGGGTTAGGACCAGTGACGGACTGTGGAAACCGCCGTCTATGCAGTATGTCCGGCGAACGGATCGGGCGTCTCGCCAGGACCAGAGGGGTTTAACAATGGATTTGATGAATAGAAATCGTTTGCAATGGATACTTTCCGGAGTGCTGGGTTCGAGCCTCGCGCTGGCTCCGGCCTTGGTTGCGTCTGCGCAGCAGGCTTCGCAGCAGACACCGGCGCCGGGTCAACAGGGTGACTGGGGCAAGGCTGGACCGCCACCCGATGCGCAGAATGGACAGATCCCTCCGCCCGACGCCACAGCGCCAGATCAAGGCCAGAATGTGGACCAGGGTCCACCCCAAAATCCCGGCCAGGCTGACCAGGGGCCTAGTCAGTATCCCAATGCGGCGCCACCCCCACCTGCGGCTGGCCCAGGCGTAGGCTACGGACAGCCAGCCCGGCCTGCCTATCAGCCAGGTCAGAACCAATCCAATGGATACCAGGGTCCCCAGGGTGCCCCGCAAGCAGCGCCGCCCTCCGGCCCGGTCACATTGTCTTCCGGATCATTGCTGAACATTCGCACCAGCGAGCCGCTGGATTCCAGAAAAGCGAAGCCCGGCGACTACTTCCAGGGAACCGTGGCCCAGAGCGTCTACGTCGGCAATGTGCTGGCGATTCCGCGTGGCGCCGCCGTCACCGGCCGCATCGTGGATGTGAAGAAGCCGGGCGAGTTGAAGGGCGGCGCAAGCATGACGCTGCAACTGACCAACCTGAACCTGGGCGGCAATTCCTACTCGTTGGCAACTGACACCTTCAACACCAACAGTCCCGGCAAGGGCGGTTACACTGCCGGCAACACGGTTGGTGCCGCGGCACTGGGCGCAGTCATCGGCGCCGTTGCCGGAGGGGGCCCTGGCGCCGCCATAGGCGCGGTCGCGGGTACGGGTGTTGGGTTGGGAGCTTCAGCGGCTACTCCAGGTCCGCGGAGCGTCGTTCCTCCCGAAGCCCTGCTCACCTTCCATCTGACCAGCCCGGCCACCGTGCAGCCGGTTTCTTATCAGGACGCTTCGCGCATCGAAGCGAGTGCCGCCCCGCAAGAGCGTCGCTATCCGCCGCCGCCCTACGGTTCGCCCTACGGTTATGGAGCTCCTGCAGCCTACGGCTACGCACCACCTCCGGGCTACGCGCCCTATCCGTATGCTTATGGTTATCCCTATCCCTATGTCTACGGTTACCCGCGGCCTTACGTGTATGGCTATCCGTACTACTACCGCCGCTGGAGATAAAAATCGTTCATTCCGCGCGGCCCCATTTCTGACGCTTTCATAGGTCAGAAATGGGCGCGGGAATTACCCACAATTTGAGCGCCTGCCTCAAACCAAAGACTTAGCCAGGGTGATCTATACTTAGGGAGCCCGGCAGACCGAGCAAGTCTCTGCAATTGCGCTCTAAAGGTCCCCACATCCAATGATTCGTTTCCTGCAAAAAGACAACCGCGTCGTCAAAATCATCTTCATCGTTATCATCTCTGTCGCCACAATCACTATGGTGATCACGCTGGTGCCTGGCATTTTTGCCGATTCGGATACCTCCTCCGATACTTATGCCACCGTGCATAGCGGCGGGCTCATGGGCCGTTTCTTCGGCACCACGACCACGATCACTACCCCCGAGGTGCAACAGGTTGCGGAAAGAATCCAGCAGCAAAAGAAATATCCGGACATGGTGCTGCCCTACCTGATGCCCCAGGCGGCACAGGCGCTGATCCAACGTGAAGTGCTGCTGCAGGAAGCAAACCGTCTCGGCCTCCAGGTCGGAGATGCGGATTTGCGCCGCGCCATGCAGACCGGCCCCTTTGCCCAGGCACTCTTTCCCAACGGTCAGTTCATTGGCGAGGACGGTTATGCGAATTTCGTGCAGAACTACTTCCGCACCTCGATCCAGGATTTCGAAAGTCAGGTCAAGAAAGAGCTAGAGATCAACCGGCTCCAGGCCATGGTGACCGGTGGCATCACGGTTTCGGATCAGGATGTTCGCGATACCTATCGGCAGCAGGGAACCAAGATAAAGTTCGACTATGCAGTCATCAACTCGGAAGATTTGCGCAAGCAGATCAACCCCACGGATGCCGAGCTGCAGGCATTTTTCAAGCAGAATGCAGCCCGGTACAAAACTGCGATCCCTGAGACTCGCAAGCTGGCCTACATTGCACTGAATCAGACAGACGTGCCCAGTGGCGCGCCTGCGGTCACCAGCCAGCAGGTGGAGCAGTATTACCAGGGACATCAAAAGGACTACCAGGTGCCCGACGAAGTAAAGGTGCGCCACATTCTCATCAAGGTGCCAACCGGTGCCGACGCAAAGACCGATGCAGCAGCGAAACAGAAGGCCGAAGACCTCCTGAAGCAGATCAAAGGCGGAGCTGACTTTGCCGCCTTGGCCAAGGCCAACTCTGATGATCCGGGCAGCAAAGAGCAGGGTGGCGAGTTGGGCATGATTCAGCGCGGAGTAACCGTGCCGGCTTTCGAAAAGGCGGCCTTCGCGCTGCCGGTAGGAAAGGTTTCCGATGTGATCAAGACCCAGTTCGGGTATCACATCCTGGAGGTCGAAGAGAAGCAGACGGCGCATCTTAAGCCACTGGAAGAAGTAAAGGCTCAAATCGTAGCCACGTTGACCCGTCAGCAGGAGGCGGACCAGCAGGCCGCCTTTGCCCAACAGCTAGCTACCGAGGCAGGTAAGTCAGGCTTGGCGAAAACCGCCGAGGCACACCACTTGCAGGTAGTCACGACCGACTACGTGCCCCAGAACGCGGTGCTCAGTGGGCTTCCGGACGGAGCCAAGTTGTTGACTCAGGCCTTCAGTGCCAAGCCTGGATCTGCTCCTCAGGTGAGCTCAACCGGCGAGGGTTTTGCTGTCTTCCAGGTGGAAGATTCGAAACCAGCGCACGCCCCCACCTTTGAGGAGTACAAGTCGCATTTGGTGGACGATTTCCGGGAGCAGCAGTTGCCCCAGCTGCTGGCGCGCAAGACCAACGAACTGGCGGACAAAGCGCACGCGGAAAACAACCTCGCTCAGGCTGCCAAGGAAGTCGGCGCAACCATCAAGAGCAGCGATCTCGTTGGCCGCACTGGGCAGGTACCGGATATTGGAGACTTGTCCACGGCAGCGCCCGACTTGTTCGATTTGAAGGTGGGGCAGATCAGCAAGGCGATCAACACCGGGCACAGCGGGATTGTGGCTAAGATCGATGACAAGCAGGAACCGACTTCGGAAGAGACAGCGAAAAACCTGGATGCCACGCGCGAATCGTTGCTTGCTGAACGGCGAGAGCAAATGTTTGCCGTCTTCGTGACTGCGCTGACGGAGCGCTATGAGAAGGCGGGAGGCATCCGAATGAACAAGCGTGCACAGACGGGCTTGGCTCAAAGCATGCCAAGCTAGTTTGCGAGCAACCGGAGCCTCTACCTTGGAATCTGTCTTTAACGAAGGCCACGGTTCTTCTCGCCTCCTCTACAGGTAATAAATGGCCCTCGAACGATCGTCGGGACTCCTTCTTCATATCTCCTCTTTACCTTCCTACGGAGGGATTGGAGACCTTGGCCCCGCCGCCTATGCCTTTGCTGATTTTCTCGCGGCGGCCAAACAACGATTGTGGCAAGTTCTTCCGCTGAGCCCGACCGGCTTCAGCAATTCACCCTATGCCGCCCTTTCTGCCTTCGCCGGCAATCCTTTGCTGATTAGTCTGGAGAAGCTGGTAGAAGCGGGGTGGATCGCGGAGGATCGCATTGCCGGCCTTCCAGGCCATTCTGGAAACGTGCATTTTGAAGAGGTGGAACAACGTAAGTGGCCACTCCTGCTCGAGGCCGCGCGACACTTTCTGTCCCACCACGACGACCAGCAATGGGCTCGTTTCCAGCGTTTCCGGGAAGAGAATGCCTTCTGGCTGCAGGACTATGCGCGCTACAGTGTTTTGCGGCAAAGATTTTTGTCCGGCTACTGGCTGTCCTGGCCCAAGCAGTTCGCCCACCGGGATGGGGAGGCGCTGCTTCAACTGCAGCAGGAGAGCCGGGATGATCTCGAAGTTGAGCAGGCCATACAGTTCGCCTTCGATGAGCAGTGGAAAGCCCTGCGTAGCTATTGTGCGGAGCGCCATATCCGCTTCATTGGCGACGTGGCTATCTTCGTCAACTACGATAGCGCCGACGTGTGGACCCACCCGGAAATTTTCGAACTGCGCGAAGACCTTACTCCGATTCGTGTTGCCGGTGTGCCCCCGGATTATTTCAGCGCGACCGGCCAGCGGTGGGGCAACCCGATTTATAAATGGGATGTGCTGGAAAGGCAGGGCTTCCATTGGTGGGTTGATCGCATGCGCAGAACCCACGCACTGTACGACATTATTCGCCTCGATCACTTTCGCGGTTTTGAAGCGTTCTGGGCAATTCCTGCCGAGGATGAGACCGCCATCCATGGTGAATGGGTCAAGGCTCCGGGCGCCGCGCTCTTTACCGCCCTGCGCGCACAATTAGGAGACCTGCCGCTGATTGCCGAGGATCTCGGCCTCATCACTCGTGAAGTGGATGCGCTTCGCGAGCGGTTCGATCTTCCTGGCATGCGGGTGTTGCAATTCGGCTTCAGCGACCGTTCCGCGCACAACTATCTCCCCCACCGTTATGTAACCAATACGGTGGTATATACCGGCACCCACGACAACGACACCACGTTGGGCTGGTGGCAAAACGGCGTGACGGAGAGTGAGAGGAACGCGGTCTATTTCTATCTCAGCCCGGCTCCCAGTGACGTGGTGTGGACCATGATCCGCGCAGCTTCGACCTCAGTGGCCGATGTTTGTATATTTCCCGTGCAGGACATTCTGGTGCTGGGGTCGGAAGCACGCATGAACACGCCCGCCATTCCGGAGAACAACTGGACCTGGCGCATGGCTCCTGACGCGCTCAACGGCCAACAAGCGCAGGGCCTGGCGCAGTTAGCTGAGTTGACCGACCGGGACGGCTGGGTAGAGCCGCCGAAAGCCTGATGGTTGTGATTCCGGGGTTTTCCCGGAAACGCTCTGCGGTTTCTCCTTTGTTTCTCAATCGGCAACCTACCCTTGAGCAAAAAAACGAGACCCTGTTCCCTGGACGGGTGCCCCATGTTCGCCCCAGCGTACATGGGCCGAAAAAGACGGGGCGGAGCCCCTTTCAACGCTTCCACTCTGCGGGCAAAGGGTGTTAGTTAGTGCGGGCAAGAGCCGTTGCGCATGTAGGGAAGGCATTGGAAAAACACCGTTTTCGGCCCATGTATCCGGATTTCCTGCACGGGGCACCACCAACACCCGCGTGTGCGGCTTTCATCAAGGAAAGCCGCATGAAGTTCGTCAACGCCAGCAAGCTCGACAGGAAATCCGGAGTACGCCCCACGGCACGCCGGGGCAGGTGGGGCGAGGGGCACCCGTCCAGAACCATAGACCGTGGTTACGAGACAAATTCCGCCGGCTTCCATCTCCAACCTAATCTCAGGTCGCCCTGCCTAGCTCCTCGAAGAAGAGAATGACAGACTCAATACCGCGGTAGAAGTCGGGGATGTGAAATTTCTCATTCGGGGCATGAAGGTTGTCATCGGTCAAGCCAAAGCCCATCAGGACGGTGGGAATTTTGAGGTGCCGTTCGAAATCCCCCACGATGGGAATCGAGCCACCGCAACGGATAAAGACAGTGTCCTTCCCGAATACCTGGTGCAGAGCACGAGTCGCCGCCTGGATGAAACGATTGTCCGTCCGCACCACGATCGGATCGCCGGAATGGATGAGCCGGACGCGCAGGTCGATGCCCTTGGGTTGCAGCGACTCAACATAAGCCTTGTACTGGGCGAAAGCCTCCTGCGGATTCATGTCGGGAACCAGCCGGAACGAGATTTTGGCGGTCGCTTTCGCCGGGATCACGGTCTTCGCCCCGGCGCCGGTAAAACCGCCCGGCATTCCGTGTACATCCATGGTGGGCCGAGCCCAGACGCGCTCCAACACGGAAAAAGCCGGCTCTCCGGTAAGCTCCCGGGAACCGACTTCCGCGCTGCGATACTGCTCCTCGTCGAACGGCAGGGTCTTCCAGGTTTTGAGCTCGTCGGCTGAAGGCGCAGCCACCTTGTCGTAAAAGCCCGGAATAAGAATGCGGCCGTCCGCGTCTTTCAGTTTTGCGATCACCTGGGCCAACGCCATGAAAGGATTGGGCGCCGCACCGCCATATGATCCGGAATGCAGGTCGCTCTTCGCCCCGTAGGCTTCCAGTTCGGTATAGATCATCCCCCGCAGGCCCACGGACAGGGTCGGCAAACCTGGAGCAAACATCGAGGTGTCGGAGACCAGGGCAAAGTCGGCTTTTAGCTGCTCCGGATGTTCGCGCAGGAACTGCGCAATGCCCTCACCCCCCGCCTCTTCCTCGCCTTCGATAAGGACCCGCACATTGATGGGCAGGCTGCCTCCAGACCCCTGAAATAAGGATTCAAGGGCCTTCAGGTGGCTGTACATCTGCCCTTTGTCATCGACCGCGCCCCGGGCATAGAGGTTGCCATTGCGCTCGGTGGGCTCGAAAGGGGGCGAAACCCACTCGTCGAGCGGGTCAGGGGGCTGGACGTCGTAATGCCCGTAGGCCAGGCAGGTGGTTTTCCCGATAGCATGCAGCCAGTCCCCGTAAACCAGCGGATGACCGGAGGTTTCGATCACCCGCACATGCTCCAGGCCAATTCGTTTCATTTCCCGGGCCAGGCTTTCGGCGGCACGGCGGACATCGCCCGCATGTTCAGGAAGCGTGGAAATGGAAGGAATACGCAGCAGCGATTTCAATTCCTCCAGGAAGCGCGCCTGCTGGCTGCGGGCAAACTCGAGCGGGGATGGCATGGGTAAGGGTTTCTCCTGATGGGCAAAAGGCAGCAAACGTTTATTTTTGAGCGACTTTGCGATAATAGTGAATCTCTTCCAGCAAACCTCCCCGGCGGCGCTGACGGCTCCCAAGATGTATCCTATCGCTTGGAGTATTCATGTTCGACTTGGAAATTACGGCTCGCGATGTGGCAGCCCAGCTTAAATCCGGGGAAACCGGCCTTATCCTGTTGGATGTTCGCGAACCATGGGAGTTTGCGACGGCACAGATAGCCGGCTCGAAGCTGATGCCGATGGGCGAGATTCCCTCTCGTGTTTTTGAAGAATTGGACCCGGAGGCGCACATTGTTGCGGTCTGCCACTCCGGTGTCCGTTCCCTGAATGTCGCGGTGTGGATGCGCAATCAGGGTTTCGAAAAGGTGCAGTCGCTAAGTGGCGGGATCGATAGCTGGTCCCGGGAAGTCGACCCAACTGTACCCCGCTATTGATCGCAGTTGCACCCCTCCCCCTTACGTTGCAGACCCGTAGCCTCTGCGCCTGTGCCGAGCGGATCAGGGGCGTGATACAAGCAAGATAGACAACCTTCAGAAGAAAGTTCAGAGCAGCCATGGGTGCCACCGAAAGAGTATTGATTGTTGAAGACGAATTGCACGCGCTGGCGGGACTGGCAGAGTTAGTGTCCGGCTGGGGCTACCGTACGGAAACCGCGCGAGACGGCATCGAAGGCCTGGAAAAGGTAGCGGAGTGGTTTCCCGGCATCATTGTGACCGACCTCAAGATGCCCCGTATGGACGGTTTGGAATTCCTGTCGCGATTGAGCGAGATGCAGTTGAACGCCGCGGTGATCGTATTGACCGCGCAGGGCAGCATTGAACGTGCGGTCGAGGCGATGAAGATGGGCGCCTACGACTTCATTCAAAAGCCGATCGATCCCACCCGGCTGAAGACGGTTCTGGCCAATGCCAGCCGCCAGCGTGAGACCGAGCGCGAGCTTGAAGTTACTCGCCGCAAACTACGGGATACAGGTTTCCTGGGATCGCTGGTGGGCAGCTCGAGGAAAATGCAGGAAATGTTTGCCATGATCGAGCGGGTCGCCCCCAGCACCGTGTCGGTGTTGATCACCGGGGAAAGCGGGACAGGCAAGGAATTGGTGGCACGAACCCTGCATGAGCTTAGCCCACGCCGGGGCAAGCCGTTTGTTGCCGTCAACTGCGCCGCCATTCCTGAGACCTTGATTGAGAGCGAGATCTTCGGTCATGAAAAGGGTTCCTTCACGGGGGCAATGGAGCGCCGGGCGGGGTGTTTCGAGCTGGCCGAGGAAGGTACTCTGCTGCTCGATGAGATCGGGGAAATGCCTGTGGGCACGCAGGCCAAACTGCTGCGAGTACTGGAAGACAGGAAGCTGCGGCGCCTGGGCAGCAAGGTCGAAACCCCCATGAATGTGAGGGTATTGGCGGCGACCAACAAGAATCCGGAGGAAGCGGTCGCTGATGGGCACCTGCGCGGAGACTTGTACTATCGGCTGAACGTTTTTAACTTGCACATGCCACCACTACGGGAACATAAAGAAGATATCCCGGCTATTATCGAAGCCCTGTTAGCCGACATGAATACCAAGCACGGGCGAGAGGTCAAGGGAGTGGACGGCGAGATGCTGACCCGGTTCATGGCTCACGATTGGCCGGGCAACGTCCGTGAGTTGCGCAATACTATCGAGCGGGCGGTCATTTTATGCGGTGAAGGATACATGGAAACTCGCCACCTGCCGCCTACGTTCGGACAACGTTTCGTGCGAGCGGATGCGGGGACCACAAACTACAGCGACAGTGGCGTTCACGTGGAAATTGGCAGCACGGTGGATGAAGCTGAGCGGATGCTGATCCTGAAAACGCTGGAGTCGACGCGCAACAACAAGACGCGAGCGGCCGAGATCCTGGGCATTAGCCTGAAGACGTTACACAACAAATTGAAAGAATACGGTAGTGCGACCAGCAACGAGACGTTGGAAGAGAGACCGGTAGTCTAGGGCCCCTGGCTCAGCAACGAAAACAGTACCTATCGCCGACCGCTGGATACGTCGATAACAGAGTTCGAGTGATTCCCCATGAGACTGAAGACGAAGCTCGTGCTCGCGATCACAGGACTGGTATTCCTGGTGGTTTTCACTCTGTCCTGGATATTTCTGGGCCAGCTTCTGCGCCAGCGAATGTCTCAGGCCTACTCTGCGAACGACATGGTGGCGCACCAGATAGCGTTCGCGACCCAGCGAACGCTGGGGCCCGTTCTCAATGTCAACGCGAACGATCCGAATGCAGTGCGGGCCGCGGTGGCTAAGACACTGCGCAGCGATCGCGCGCTTACCGAGCTGCTCGACTCGGCCATTCGCTATGCTCCGACCGTCTTTGACGTCACGATCGCGGACAGCGAGGGCCGCGGGCTGCTGAGTACCGATCCCACTAATCTGGACCACCTGGTACCCCATCGGCCGGAATACGCCGAGCTGGAAAGCGGCGGGTTGTTGCGGCTGCTGGAAGTGGTCTTCGGACCGCCTCGGGTGTATAACCTGACCCTGCCTCTGGAACGAAAGTCAGATCCTTTCGGAACCGTCCCCTTCGCCACCGTCCGGGTGGGTGTGCGGACTACCTTCCTGCGTTTCGTGGTCGAACCGTGGTTATTCGCCGCTCTGATGTATACCGGGATAGCCATCATGTGCTCGTTGATCTTTGCGGCATTCCTGGCCAACCTGGCCCTAAAACCCATTGAACAGATCGGCGCTCGACTGGATGCACTGACCCTGGCGGAGGCTGAAGGAGCCGTCGAGGCAACGGGAGGCCGGTCGAGCGATGCTGTGGTGTTGGTATCGCACAAGATCGAGCGCATCGGGCGGCGGATGCGGAACGTGGAAGAGGTCTTCTCCGCCCTTAAGGAAAATCTCGACCAGATCATGACCAACTTGCAGGACGGCATCCTGCTTTACACCCACGATGCCCGCGCCGTGCTGGTCAGCGATTCGGTGGAACGCTTTCTGGGGATTAGCCGGGCGGAGATCCTGGGCGCTAAGTTACATGAGGTCTTCTCCCGCAATACCCGGCTGGGCCGGCTGGTGCGGGAGTCCTTTGACGCGCGCATGGCCCTGGTGCAGGAGGAAATCACTACAGAGACCGGCCGGCACGTAGAGATCTCGCTCGACTTCATTCATGACGATCGGGCGGTCTATCCCCAGGAAACCCTTGGTGCCTTATTGACCCTGCACGACGTCGAATCAGTAAGGGAAATAGAGAGCGACCTGGAACTCTCGCGGCGCCTGGCGGCCATCGGAAGATTGACGGCAGGTGTTGGTCACGAGGTAAAGAATCCGATCAATGCGATCGTGGTTCACCTGGAGCTGATGCGTAACAAGCTGGGCGATAGCGACCACAAGGCAATGCGGCATTTGGAAGTAATTGAAAGCGAGATCCAAAGGCTTGACCGTGTAGTGCAAACCCTGGTGGACTTCTCGCGACCGGTGGAATTGCAGCTCAAGGATCAGGATCTGCGCCGCGTCGTTTCTGCGGTTTTGATGCTTGCTTCTGCCGAACTCGAGACCCGCGACATTCACGTCCAGAGCGATCTGCCTGAGCACCCGGTGATGGCCAAAGTGGATGCGGACCTGTTGAAGCAGGCGCTGCTGAACGTTGTCCTCAATGGCGCCCAGGCAATGGCCGAGGGAGGAAAGCTGGAAGTACGGCTGGCTGAAGACGGGCGCATGGCCTTGCTCAGCATCCACGATCAGGGCGCTGGTATATCCGCTGATGTCAGGGACAAGATTTTCGACTTATACTTTACTACTAAGAAAGATGGCAGCGGCATCGGTTTAGCAATGACTTACCGTATCGTCGAGCTGCACAATGGTTCGATTGAAGTAGAATCAGATGCGACTCACGGAACTACCTTTATTTTGCGCTTTCCTCTGAACACCGTTCAGGAGAGTAGAGCGCGTGGATACCTTATGCCGGATGGGAGTAGCTCAGCGGGATCTATCGTAGCCAAGGAGCCCAGGGGATGAGGGCAGCCAAGCTACGCTCGTTGTTGGTGCTGCTCACCGTTCTGTTCACGGGGTGTTCGCACAAAACTCCGTCTCCGCCGCAGCAAGCGCAGGCTCCGCCGTTGCAGACCGGAAAAGGTACGTTGAACTCACCCCCGACTACGCAGCAGGTGGAGAAGACAGAGACGCCCCTGGCCTCGCCTTTGCCGCCGCCATCCACGCAAAGCGTGCCGTTGCCTCCGGAACCGCCACCTAAGAAGGTGCGGCGGACCAAGAAACCCCCAGCCAAGCCTGCTGACACCACGCCAGCCGCCGCAGTTGCCCCAGTTGCGTCTTCTCAACCAGCCTCGTCCGGCGCCGGCTCAGCGACGGCGCAATCCATTGCCCCACAATCGTCAGGGGCTGGGGGAGGGAACGCTTCCCCGATTGGTCTGTTGACCACCGGTGACAGCGCTTTGGGAGAAAGAACGAAGCATGAGACGTCGGATCTGATCGTCGAAACCCAACAGGGATTGATCGGGATCAAACGGTCCCTCTCTACCGAAGAGAAATCCACGGCGGCGCAGATACACAATTACCTGAAGCAGGCACAGCAGGCGCTGGACAATGGAGATACAGATGGAGCGCATCTGCTGGCGACCAAAGCCAAGGTGCTGCTGGATGAACTTACCAAACCCTAGTATCTGCAATTGCCATTGCGCAATAGTCTCAGTCACTACTTTTCTGCAACGGTGTCCCAGGCTGCTTTGAACGCTGACGAAAAGCGTATGATTTCGCCCTGACATATCTCTAAAAGCGTACCGCAGCGCCTAAGGAGTCTGCGTGAGAACCGGGAAAGAAGCCGCAGATCTCTCCGCCCCGAGTTTGGTGGGAGCCCCCTGCTTCAGCAGGGGGAGCTGGACTTCAGTCCAGCGGAAAAGCGTTTCCTTTCTGAGGGAGGGCTTTAGAGGGTGTGTGAGAACTTCAATTCCAAACTCAGTCCCGTAGGGACGGCTGAACTTAGCCCAGGACGTGTGAGTCCTGGGTTAACCGAAAAAGCTGGACTAGTCCCGCTAGGGACGGCTGAAACCTCGTCCCCTGTGTTCAGCCGTCCCTTACGGGACTGGTCGGATTGCTTATATCTACCCAGGACTGTCTGGGCTAAGTTCAGACGTCCCTTCGGGACTTAGAGCAGAGTTCTCACACACCCTCTTTAGCCCTGGATTTTCCAGGCCAGCGCTAAAGCGCATGATCAAAGTCGAACTTCTTTGCGCAACGCTGAAAGCGTTGCTCCCCCCTGCTAAAGCAGGGGGCTCCCACCAAACTCAGGGCTCCTTTTGGGTTCTCACCCAGACTTCTTAGCCACTGGGGTACGTTCTTTATCTCGTTTCCGAAGAAACCATCCACGCTGTAACTATCCCGGAACGACTGGAAGAGTTATCAACGTTCGCCCCAACTCAGCTTGGAGCGAAGCACATCGAAGAACCCTGTTTGGCCCAAACGAACCAGGTTGACGTTGTGCTCGGA
Organism: Acidobacteriaceae bacterium; assembly: GCA_035695685.1. Classification (GTDB taxonomy): domain Bacteria; phylum Acidobacteriota; class Terriglobia; order Terriglobales; family Acidobacteriaceae; genus PALSA-350. The sequence continues at coordinate 17,097 of DASRRN010000210.1, forward strand.
ACGGCGACAGCACACCCGGTCTCCAACACGAAGCTGCAGGGCCTCCTGTCCGTCGACAGTCAGGAAGGTGAGATCGGGAATACCTTCGACGCTGACAATCACGTGCGCATCGCCCCGGACGACCATCGGACGAATGGTCAACAGGTGCGGGCATATGGGAGTGATCACCAGAGCATCCACGGAGGGCGCGAGAATCGGACCATTGGCGGCCAGATTATAGGCAGTGGAACCGGTGGGTGTGGAGATAATGACCCCGTCCGCCCGAAACGACGCCGCCAGCTGGTCGAACAAATGAACGCTGAAGTCGCCCATCCGCGCGATCGCCCCCTTGGCGATCACCACATCGTTCAGCGCCTCGTACTCCTTGTACAAAGCCCCGGCGCGCATGACCTCGGTGTGCAATAGAGCGCGGGCGTCGATGTTGCAGCAACCATCCCTCCAACCCTCGAGGGTGGTGTACAGATCAGCCAGCCGAACCTCGGTAAGAAAGCCCAGCGCACCGAGGTTGACGCTGAGAATTGGGACATCGGTCCGGGCAAAGGCACGGGCCGCGGCCAGCAACGTTCCATCTCCGCCCAGCACTACCACCAGCACTGGCTTCTGTGCCGGCAGTTCATGACGGGGAACGATGCGCGCGTCCTGGGTGTAGCTTCCGCTCACGTGATCCAGAATGGGTTCAAAGTCACGCGCCCGCATCCACGCGACGAGCTCGGGGAGAAGCGTGGCAAGCTCTTCCTTCTGCGGCTTGGAAATGATGGCGACAGGTCGCATGGAGGCTTTTAGTGTACGCGATGGGGCTAAAGGACTTAAAAGCGGCCAAAGAGAAGAAACTCCCGATTCCCTTTCGCCCGTCCCGTTCCTCCCTCACCTCCCCCAAGGATGGGCGAATCCGCAACTTCCGTCTCCAGGGCGCCGAGATTGAGGATGGCCGTGCGCACGCGATCGATCGCGAACTGGTGTGCAGCTGGGTCGTGCACGATGCCGCCCTTGCCGATGTGTTCCCTGCCCGCTTCGAATTGAGGCTTCACTAAAATGACGGCCTCGAGTGCGGTTCCTGGCCTCTCCCGCACTGCGGCGAGCACCGCGGGCAAGACCTGGGTCGCGGAGATGAAAGACACATCCATGGATACAAAACTGATATCCGGTCCAAGATCACCCGGCTTGAGATAGCGCGCATTGGTGCGCTCGCGCAAGCTCACGCGCGGATCCCTGCGCAGGGTCTCGGCGATCTGGCCATAACCGGTGTCCACCGCGATCACGCTGGCCGCGCCATGCTGCAGCATGCAATCGGTAAATCCACCGGTGGAGGTGCCAATGTCGACGCAGTGCCGCCCGGTGAGGTCGATTTTCCACCGGGTAAGGGCAGCTTCCAGCTTCAATCCGCCGCGGCTGACGTAACGCTGCTCTTCTCCCAGAACCCGCAGCAGAACACTATCGTCGACCGAGGCGCCAGGCTTCTCGATTTTCTGTTGATTGACCAACACCCGCCCGGCGAGGATCAGCGCCTGCGCCCGTTCCCTTGACGGCGCCAACCCACGCTCGAGCAGCAACTTATCCAGGCGGTTCCTCATCTAGAGTGGGGGACGGCTATCCGTCTGATCGCGATGGACGCAGGTTATTGTACTCGTTGCCGCCTGGGTACTTTAGTTTGGCTCTTTCGGTACTACAACCGTAGAATAAGTTCGGCTTGATCGATGCCAGACCAACCCCCCAATCCGATTGGCGACTCTGATCGTTCTACTATCAGAGATTCAAGCCCCAGCGTCAGGATGGCAGACGGAACGGCCCCTCCAGTAACAGACGACGGTAGTTTGGTGCAGCGTGTCCGCCAAGGGGATCAGAGGGCAATGGCGGAGATTTTCGACCGCTATGGCAGGGCGGTGTATTCCGTCGCGCTGCGAATTCTGAAAGACACTGGCCACGCGGAAGATGTAATGCAGGAGATCTTCTTTCAGATCTGGCGGAATTCTGATTCGTTTGTGCAAGGGCGTGGATCCCTGGGTGCATGGTTGGTGGTGGTGGCCAGAAATCGGTCAATCGATTTGCTGCGGCGCAGAAAGCCCGTAGATTTCCTTGATGACGTGATTCTGGCTTCTCCCGGCAACCTGGCTTCCGAGGTCGAGCGCAACGCGATGATGGAGAAGGTCCAGAAAGTCCTGAAGGACCTTCCTGCAGAGCAGCAAAGATCGATGGAACTGGCATTCTTCGAGGGGTTGAGCCATTCGGAGATCGCAGAGAAAACAGGCGATCCCCTGGGCACAGTGAAGACGCGTATTCGATTGGCGCTGATTACGTTACGAAAGGCATTTCAGGCATGACGGGCAACGAGCACCATACGCAGGAGGAGTTGGCTTCCTATGCGATGCAGGGTCTCCCACCGGAGGAGTCCGCATCGATCAGGACGCACCTGCAGACCTGTCTTCCTTGCCGTACCGAGTTGGCGCAAGTTTGCGGTGATCTCGCCTTGCTGGGATTAGCGGTCGAACAGCAGCCTCTGCCTGAAGGGGCGCGGGAGCGGTTCCTCAAGAGGATCGCCTCGCCGCCGGCATCCGAGCCTCAGGAAAAGCCAGCCGAGGTCACTCCGATTGACGTCAAAGCCAAACGCCGCGGAGCAGGCTTCTGGGTTCCGTGGACGGTAGCTGCCGCTATGGCGATCGCAACGATCGCCCTAGGCGTGCAAAACAAGGCTCTGAATGATGAGCTGAACGATGAATCCACGCTGGTGAAAAATCTGGCCGCGCAAGCGTCGAAGGCGCAGCAGGTGCTGGAAGTTCTAACCGCGCCCAGTGCGCAACGGGTGACCCTTACCGAAGGTAAAGCTCCCGCCCAGCCGACCGCACGCGCCACTTACCTGCCGGAGCGGGGCGGGCTAATCTTACTGGCGACGAATCTGAAACCCCTGCCTGAGGGCAAGACCTACGAACTCTGGGTAATTCCTGCGAATGGCAAGGCTCCCGTCCCTGCCGGGCTCTTTCACCCGGACGCCGCGGGCACGGCCGCACTGGTGCTGCCGCCTTTGTCTCCGGGAATTGCAGCCAAGGCTCTCGCTGTGACGATTGAGAACGCCGGTGGTGCAGATTCGCCCACCATGCCAATCGTTCTTTCTGGAGCGACCGGGATCTGATCTGCAGCTCCGCTCACAGCAATCGTCGCTATTTGCCTTGCTTCAAAGCGACCAATGGGGTCGCCTGAAAACACCTGGCTCCAAAGCCACAGGGTGCTCCACTGCCACTGGCATGGCTGACATTGATCGCATTCGCAACCGTGCCTGTCGTGGAGCTGTTGGCGGCCACCGACTGGGCGCTGGTGTGCACATCGACGCCTGTCCCATCCAGTTGAATAGAGGCTGAGACCTGGTTGGTGTCAGTGCGAATTACGCTCATATAGGGTTGATCAGAAGAAAGAACATAGATCTGGCCAAACGGAGTGCTGAAGGTGGAGGCCATTGAAATGGGATGACCGGTGACGGGAATGGTGGCCAATACCTGGTAGTTGATGAGACTCACCACGCTAACGGTGCTGTCCTTCTGGTTGGCAACGTACACTCGGCTCCCGTCCCGCAGAATCGTGAGCGTCGCCGGTCCATTGCCGACGGGAACCGTCACTGCCTGGCCAAACAGGGCAGAGTCATTCCCGAATTGGTCAAGGCTGGTGTTGATGATGGTGATGGTATTGGAGTCGTAATTGGCGGTGACCAGTTGGGACGCAGGCGCGTAGTAGTCGGCAAAAACCGGACCAGCATTGAAGCCGGCGACCGGCGTGCCGCTCGGGGGCGGCAGCAGGAGCGTGCCCGTGGCCGGGTCGAGATTTTGCCGGCCTGTCGTGGCATCGAGCTCGTTGTACTGGCTATTAATGACGGTGACGGTGCCGCTGCCTCGATTGAGAATGAACACCCGGTTGTTGTCAGTAGAACTTATGCCATAGACGGGGCAGATACCAACTGGCAGGGTGCGCGAGATGGTGATTGTAGAGATCTCAATCGATTGCACCTGGCCTGGAGTTGTGACCGCCGCAGGGGTCTCACAATCTCCGAAAGCGACCGTGTTGGCGCCGTTGTCCTGAGTGATGGAGTAAACACGGGCCGCATTGGAGTTGCCGGCCAGGTTGATCGGACTGGCGGGAACTGGGAGCTGCTGGGTGAGCTGATAAACACCGCTCGAATTATTGGTCAGTACCGCCACTGCCGGGACATTGGGCTCGGTGATGAAAAGATTGGTTGCGGTCGAGAGCAGGTTTATCGGCTGAGCAGGCTGGAGCAGGGTGCTGCTCTGGATGTTCTTGGTCTGCAAAGTAGTCGAGGGGGTGAAGGTATTGACGGTGCCGTCGGTGTTCGCAGTGGTGGCGGAACCGGCACTTGAACTGAGGGTGAGCGCCAGCGGATTAACGCCCAGGGAGGCCTGGGTCAGCAAAGTATCGCCGGAGGCGTCGAAAACATTCGCCAAGCCCGCCGCGGAAGGGCCGGCGCTGGTGGTCACAACAGCGTAACTCTGCGGCTGCGGGGCGGGTGGGGTGACGGCGACGGGAGTCACCACAGGCCGGTAAGTCTCCCCGCAACCGGCCAGCAATAAAGCAACCCCTATGAAACAACCGGTAGCAACTCTGTGGAGAACCCTGAAGGAAAACTCTGGCAAACGCACACTCCGCCGGCTCCATGACTGGAGCCATACAACGCTAAGCACCCGTGAATACCTCACTACGTTTCATTTCCCGTTAGAAAGATGATTGTAAACGGGCCGGCGTATCCAGCGATACGCCGGCCCTAAAATGAACGATGCAGGTTCAAGAACAGCAAATGCGGTGGCAATCCTGGCTGGTGCTGGCCGCGGTGATACCGTGGTGCGCGATCGCCACTCTCCGTTCTTCCACAGCGGCCACGAATGGTGCGCTTTGGAGCGGGACTACCAGAACCGCGCTGAGCATCAGCCTGGCGTTGGCGCTGCTGGTATATCTGGCGCGTGCGGCCACGCCTTTCGGTGCGTTGACGGGGGGCGTAATCACTGCGGTCCTGACGCTGGCTCCTCTTCCATCGTCAGGTTTGCCCTCCTGGTCTCACTCCGCCCTGCCATCCCTGCTGGCGCTCTTTTTACTTACCTTCGCCGCGACCAGATTTGGCAGAGGCCAGAAACAACGGCTGGGCGTAGCGGAAGACAAGCGCGGCCGAAACGCCGCCCAGATCGCGGCAAACCTGGGAGTCGCCGGGTTGGGAGCCGCCGCCGCGCTTAGCCATTCCCCGTTTAGCCACTCCGTGACGCGTCCGTGGCCTGGCACGGGGTATACCGTGATGGTTATAGCAGCCTTGGCCGAGGCGACCGCCGATACCCTGGCCAGCGAACTGGGCGAGGTGCTGGGTGGTCAGCCTTTGCTAGTGACCACCTTCCGCCGGGTCGAGCCGGGCACTGACGGAGCGATCAGCCTTGCCGGAACGCTGGCGGGAACAGCGGGAGCCTTCCTGGTGGTGCTGGTAGCGATGTTCACCCTCAGACTAGGGTTTGGCGATGCCGCTTGCGCAGGATTGGGGGCGGTTGGCGGCCTGTTTGTCGATTCCCTCTTGGGCGCGACCGCTGAACGGCGCGGCTGGCTCAACAACGACGCGGTTAACTTTCTTTCGACCCTCGCGGCTGCCGTCCTGGCCTTCGTATTTTTCGTTTGGCGATGATCTGCTCCGTTCCGTTCGGATTCCTGGACGAAGCCTGAGCGCGGCCATGCGCAGTGGGACTGCAATGGACTCCGCTTTGCCCTCGGCACTATGCATCTGGTAAGACTTAGCTACTTCTAATTCTGGGGCTCCGATGCTCGTTACCCTGCGTAAGCTGCTGGTGTGTCTGATTCCCGCTTTCGTTTTTTTTATGAGCTCCGGCTGGGTCAATGCACAATCCTTGCCTGACGTTTCAGTATCGCCCGCTGCGCAACAAATCTCGGGACGCATTGACGAATCGAATTTGCAACGGCTCACAGGTAATCCGAGCCCCTCCGCCAGGACAACTACCGACTTGGGCCGCGTGCCCAATGACTTTCCTCAACAGCACATCCTGATGATGCTCAAACGCGGAGTAACACAGCAGCAGGCGCTCGACCAGTTTATGAAAGACCAATACGATCCGCATTCCGCCAACTTCCACAAGTGGCTCACGCCCGAACAGTACGGCTCGCTTTTTGGTCCGGCTACCGAGGACATACAGAAAATCACCACCTGGCTTACGCAGCGCGGATTCACCGTGAACCGGGTTGCAGCTGGGCGGACATTCGTTGACTTCAGCGGCACGGCGGGCCAGGTTGCCGGAGCCTTTCACACCGAAGTCCATCGCTACCAGCGATACGGTGAAGAGCATTTTGGGAATGCAAGCGATCCCATGATCCCCGCCGCGCTGGCCAATGTGGTTTCCGGATTTCGCGCCTTAAACGACTTTTTCCCTAAGGCGATGGCGCATAACCCACGGATGGCCCGCCTCGATCGGGCTACCGGCAAGTGGTCGCACGGAACGCAAGGTCACTTCACGACGTCTTACGGCGCGGGCACGGGAACGGCCTACGTCATCGGCCCCCAGGACTTTGCCCAGATCTATAACGTTAACCAGGTCTGGCAGCAAAGCCTGGACACTCCGTCGGGGCCGCAAAAGCTCGTCGGTACAGGCCAGACGATCGGAGTCATTGGCGACACGGATCTCGCCTCGGGGGATATCCAGAACTTCCGCGATCAGTTCGGCATCACGGCTCTCGGTCCAAACGGTTCCGTGGTGGTCGATCATCCCCCCACCACCGTCTGTGCAGCGCCCAATCCAACGGTTGGCGATCCGGAAGGTTACGCCGATTCGGAATGGGCAGGCGCGACGGCACCCGACGCAACCATTGACTTTGTCACCTGCGCCAACAGCGGTGTGACCTCAGGAACAGATCTGGCCGCCACCTACATCGTGCAGGATCCATCGCACGCGAAGCAGGATGCTGTTCTGAGTTCGAGCTACGGGTACTGTGAACAAAACCCTCAGAGTGAGTCCAACCAGTTCTACGTTCAGCTGTGGCAACAGGCTGCAGCTGAAGGCATTACCGTGGTGGTTGCCAGCGGAGATGCGGGGGCGGCGGAATGCGACGAACCTGTCAGTTTTACCTACGTCACCCACGGTTTGGGAGTGAGTGGCGAAGCCTCGACTCCCTATAACATCGCGGTGGGCGGGACGGACTTTAGCGACGTCTTCAGCGCAACCACCGCCAACTATTGGTCTGCAACGAACAGCGCCACTCTGCAGAGCGCCAAATCCTACATTCCTGAAACCCCCTGGAACGAAAGTTGCGCCAGTCCTCTCGTGCTGCAGGGATTCAATCAGATGAACGGCACCAATTTCGGTTCGAGTTCGGGTGCAAATGGTCTCTGCACTTACGCCTCGCACCTACCGCAGGACATCTTCCTGATTTCGCCGACGTTTGTGCGTGATGCGGGGAGTGGAGGATTGAGCACTGTCTCCGCCCGGCCTGGTTGGCAGAGCGGCGTCTTGGGACTGCCCGCAGGCAATGCGCGGGCCCTGCCGGATATCTCAATGTTTGCCTCCTCCGGCGTAACGTGGGGACATTCTCTGATTTATTGCTACTCCGGCACGGACACAGGTTGCGACTTCTCAAATACAAATACCGTACTTCTCAATACCGATGGGGGCACCTCATTTGTAGCTCCGGCATTTTCCGGCATCATGGCGCTCATCAACCAGAAGACTGGCGATCGCCAGGGACAAGCCAACAATATTCTCTATCCGCTGGCTGCGCAGCAGTTCATCAATAACAACAGCCCAACCCAGCCAAACCTAAGCACCTGCGCCGCTTACCTGGGGACCGGTGTGCTTCCCGCCTGTTACTTTCACGACATCAGTGCGACCCCGAACCCCGACTCTGCAACGCAGCAACAAACTCCTTTCCTGATGGGCACGACCGCAGTTCCCTGCACCGGAACCGCCACCAAAGCGGGAGTCTTCACGGATACAAGCACCGACCCGGCCTCGAATTCCGAGAACTGCTATGGGTACCAAATCACTGTCACCGGATCGGGAAACTCCTTAACCACAACTCCCAACTACTACGGCGTGCTCTCGACTGCCGACAATGCCACCTCTCCCGCATTCGCGGCTACGCCTGGCTATGATCTCGCCACCGGATTGGGCAGTCCCAATGTCTATACCTTGGTGAACGCGCCCCAATGGTCTCGAATAGCCATCACCAGCACGACTTTGACCGAGGGTGTGGTGGGCAGTGTGTACTCGCAAACACTCACGGCCAGTGGTGGAGTTACACCCTATACCTGGAGTGTTGTCTCCGGCACCTTACCTGCTGGCCTCGCGCTCGCCCCCGCGACCGGGATCATTTCCGGAACCCCGACGGCGGCTGGCACCTCAGCCTTTACCGTGCAGGTGGCAGACTCAGAGGGCACACCAGCGACCGCGACGGCCCCATTCTCGTTGAAGGTGGCAGGCGCGCCAGTAGCCAGCGCGACAACGCTTACGTCCTCATCGGCAACGGTGGGAACAGGAATGAGTGTTACGTTCACCGCGACTGTTTCGGGCGCCGGAGGCGTGCCGACCGGCACCGTGACCTTCTATAACGGGTCGGCATCCATAGGAACAGGTACGCTGGCGAACGGCGTGGCGACCCTCACGACGTCTTTTGGCAGCACAGGCACAGCCACCATCACGGCGATCTATGGCGGAGATACGAACTTTACCGGGAGCACGTCGGCGCCTTTAACGGAGACGATTGTAACACCAGGGTTCACCGCGACCGCGAACCCGGCCAGTCTCACCATTCCGTTTCAAGGCTCTGGGACGGTTAGCCTAACGATCACGCCGCAGGGTGGTTTTTCTGGCCCGGTGAACATTGCTTGCGGAACGCTTCCCGCATATTTCTCCTGCAGCTTCGCCACGCAATCAGTTTCATTGACCTCATCCGGCGGAGCGATCACAAATACACTCACGATCCATGCCGCCGCCGTCTCGACGGCTTCGGCGAAACCTTTTGGTGGCTCCGGTGGCAGAATCTTCAGCGCAGCCGCGGTTTGGCTACCGACATTTGCTGTGCTGCTGGTGGGTGGCGGCCGCAAACGCAAGACGCCGGTAGCTCGCATGTGGATGCTCGCGGGGGTTTGCTTCTGTGGAGCGGTCGTTGCCGCGATGAGTGGTTGCGGCGGCCGGGGCGATCATGAAGCTCCGATCGGCAATTACAGCGTCCCTATCAATCTCACGTCCCCGGGAGCGGCAAGCCAGACGATCACCATCGCAGTGGTGGTTCAGGTACCCGGGGTTCAGTAGGGTAGACGGCATGGGGAGCTGTGAAGAAAATGCGTTCATGGCGGAACTGCGCAACTCTTCCGGCAGTCACCGCTCCAATGCTTTGTATCAGAGCCTGACTTTAGTCGGGCCGTTAAGAAGGCGTGAAAACCCGACTTCTAAACTCCAGTCCCGCAGGGACGGCTGAGCTTTGCTGAGCTTAGCCCAGGACGTTAGTCCTGGGTAGAATTTGAAAGCACGAACCAGTCCCGCAGGGACGGCTGAAAACAAAACCCTCCCCGGGGCCGCACCTGGGGCAACTTTCAGCCGTCCCTGTCGGGACTACTCCGATCA
>DASRRN010000211.1:0-8624 GCA_035695685.1 Acidobacteriaceae bacterium
CGTGCACCTGCGGCCCCGGGAACGGTCCCGTCCAGATGACTGGCTTGAACTCGATCCTCTGCGCCGACACGGACGCGCCGGGACAGGTCTTGTCCAATTCGCCGTTTTCCGCTGTTCCGGCCGTTACGCCGTAGTCGTTAATCTTTAGTGCTACGCCGTTGCTGCCCTCGTTGCCCGCGCTATTCCGCAGTCTGGGGAGCGCGAACATCGAGCCATTTTGCCAGAGGAACGGCACGCAGGTGTTGCCACTGTCGGTGAGAGCCAGCGCCTTCGCTCCGCAAAAATCTTCCCCGTTCGGATCATGCGTCTTCGTGTCGGCTTGCCCGACGGCCTGCCCCCAGGAATTGGCGCCAAAAGCGGAGCTGTTCGGCCCTCCGTGTCCGGGGCTGCCAATGTCCTTTCTCTTCCCTTGTTGCCAAAGAACAGCGTGCGCGACGGCCGGATCCGCGAGGACAATTTCCCCGCCGACCAGCCCATTGCCCCCTATCGTATAGGGCTGGCCAGGCGGAGGCCCCACCGCCCCGAGGTCGACCACGGTGTATCGCTGTGTAGGTTGTGCGAATGCGCAAATTGACCCGGCAACCGTCACCAGGGCCAAACTGAGCCGCGCGACGCGCGGCGACTTCGGTGCGAATGGAATGGATTTCATTGTGGGTCTCCTGAGCCGGTTTCTAATCTGGCTCACCTGCCACAAATAAGGAATCGCGGGACTGAAAGTTACAGTGCCTGGGGCAAAAAGCATAAAATTGCTGCTGCAACTCTGCTCCCACATGCCAAACTGCCCTAACTGCGAAGCGGATTTGGGTTCCGGGGGTGTTGCGGGATTGTGTCCCGAATGTCTGATTCAGGGTGCTTGAGATAGTTCGGTCGGCGGGAGCGAATCCAGAACGCAGACCGTCCATACAGCCGCGCGGGCCAGTGATGACGACTTCGGGCGTTACCAAATCATTCGGTCCATCGGCGAAGGCGGGATGGGCACCGTCTACCTGGCCGAGCAGCGCGAACCAATTCGCCGGCGTGTCGCACTCAAAGTCGTAAAACTCGGCATGGACACCGGCCAGGTACTGGCGCGTTTTGCCAAAGAACGCCAGGCACTGGCGATGATGGACCACCCGAACATAGCCCGGATCTTCGACGCAGGCGCCACAGCCAAGGGCCGGCCTTACTTCGTAATGGAATACATCGAGGGCGTGCCCATTACGCAATACTGCGACGCCAAGCGGATGACCATCGGCGATTTTCGAGCGGTTGAAGGTCTTCCTCCTCGGGCACTCCGACGCACCCTATGCTGCGCTGGCTCGTGAAATGAACACCTCAGAGGGAGCGCTCAAGGTGGCAATTCACAGGCTGCGCAAGCGATATCGCGAACTCTTCCGCCAGGAAATCGCTGACACTGTAGCCGACCCTGCGGAAGTAGAGTCCGAACTCCGCTTTCTGGCGGCCGTGCTGGCCAGAAAGTAGCGCCGCCAGCCTTACTCGATGGAAGCCACCTGGGCCGGTCTCAGTTGCAGCATCATCCGGTGGGGTGCGTTGGTCGCTGGTTGGCTAAACTAAAGGTCATGCAGCGCCGTGGTCCGGGCCGATGGATGGTCGTTGAGGTCGTTCTCATTTGCAGTTCTGCCCTGGCCGGCGGACAGGCGCCCACCCCCGGCCGCGCAATCAACCTCATCGTCGTAGACGAGAATGGGCTGCCGGTCTCCGGCGCCGAGGTCACCCTCTCCGAGCCGGCGCTGTCCCCGATGCAGTGCCGGACCGACTTCGCCGGGCGCTGCGCTTTTGCCCTGCAAAACGACTTACCCTACCACCTTCGCGTGGAGAAGCAGGGCTTTTATGAGGCGGTGGAGAACCAGGCCGACGCTCATCTCCAGTCCGTGGAAGTGAAGCTGGCCCATGAGCAGGTAGTGCGCGAGGAGGTGGATGTCGTCCCCTCCCCAGGCGCCATTGATCTCGAACAGATCTCCGACAAAAGCACCTTCGATACACCGGCCATCGTCAACCTGCCGTATCCGACTTCGCGCGACATCCGCAATCTGCTCCCCTTCACCCCGGGCGTGGTACAGGATGGAACGGGGCAGATTCATGTTGCCGGATCGGAAACCTATGCCACCCTCGATCTGCTGGATGGATTCGACATTCGCTCCCCCGCCGGCGGGCAACTTGCTATGCGGGTGAGCGCGGATGCGGTGCGCTCGATTGATACCGAGACCACCCGCTACCCGGTTGAGTTCGGCAAAGCTACTGGAGGTGTTGTAGCTTTCTACACCGGCATGGGGGACAACAGGTTCCGCTTCAACACCACAGATTTTCTGCCCTCGTTTCGCCAGACCAACGGGCTGCGCTTCGACAAGTTCGTCCCCCGGTTCACGTTTTCTGGACCCATCGTGCGCGACCGCGCCTGGTTCTTCGATGGTCTGGAAACGGAATACGACAACATCTACATTCAGGGGCTTCCGCCCAATGCGGATACCAACCACCTGCTGCGTGGCAGCAATCTGGCCAAAGCCCAGGTAAATCTGACCTCCGCGAACATCCTCACCACCGGACTGCTCTTCAACGATTACCATTCGCCCTATGACGGCCTCTCTACCCTCATGCCGCAACAGAGCACGACCGAGCGCGATACCATCGCCTGGCTGCCTTACCTGCGCGATCAATATAGCTTCGCCGGTGGAGCTCTGCTGCAGCTTGGTCTGGGGGTAGTTCGATTCCGCGACGGTTACGAACCGCATGGAGACAGCCCCTACGAAATTACCCCGGAGCAGACCCAGGGCAGCTATTTTGAAAACCTGGCCGCACACTCCGGCCGCGAGCAGGGTAAGGCCACGCTGTTTCTGCCGTCGCACTACGCCGCGGGGCGCCACGACCTGCAGGCAGGCATCGACCTCGATCACATAGAGTTCGGCGAACGCCTGACGCGCTCTCCGGTGAACTATTTGCGCGAAGATGGAACCTTGTTGCGGCACAGCACCTTCCCGGTCGAGCCTCCGTTCACTCGGCACAACTTTGCCGCCGGCGCCTACGTGCAGGACCGCTGGCTGCCACAGTCCGGACTGCTGATCGAGCCCGGCCTGCGCTTCGATTGGGACGAAATCATTCGCCGCCCGCTCTTTTCGCCGCGCCTCGCGGCCACCTACTCGCCGCCCGGGCAGGAAGGCACGACCAAGCTTTCGGCAGGCATTGGTATCTATTACGAGCACACACAACCGGAATACTTAGAACGCGCCCTGGCCGGTATCCGTTACGACACCTACTATGCCGCCGATGGCGTCACTCCGGTGACCGGCCCATTGCAGTCCAGCTTTACCGCGAACGACGGCGCCCTTCACCAGACCCGCGCCATCAACTGGAGCATCGGTATCGAGAGAAAGCTTCCCGGCTCGATCTATGCCAAGGCGAATTTCCTTGACAAACGTATCGCAGACGGTTTCGTTTATGCCAATCAAGCTGGACCCACGGGGCTGTCAGGAACCTACCTGCTGACCAACAGTCGCCAGGATCACTACACGTCCGAAGAGATTGAAGCGCGCCGCAACTTTCGCCATGGGTACACGCTGTTTGCTGCGTATACCCACTCCTCGGCGCGCACCAACGCCGCCCTGGACTATGTGCCCACGACCTCGTTGCTGGGCCCGCAACAAAGCGGTCCGCTGCCCTGGGACGTGCCCAACCGCGTCATCTCCTGGGGATGGCTCCCGTTGCTGTTACCAATGCTCAAGAAGAGTTGGGATTTCGTCTACACGCTTGACTGGCAAACCGGTTTTCCCTTCGATGCGGTGAACGCCAATCGGCAGGTGGTGGGCGCGGCCGGCTCCCTGCGCTTCCCGGACTATCTTTCCTTCAGCCCCGGTCTCGAATGGCGATTCCACTTCCACGGCTCGTATTTCGGTCTGCGCGGTGTGCTGGAAAACGCCACCGCCAGCAGCAACCCCGCGGTGGTGAACAACGTAGTGGATTCTCCCCAGTTCCGCACCTTTAGCGAATTCCCCGGCCGCGCGCTGACAGCGCGCATACGGCTGATCACTTCGCGCTAAGCAGCTTCGTCATGGGAAGTTGCGGGGAGAAATGGGGCTCAGCAGGTAGCTAGCTTGGCTGTATCGTGACGCCCCACATCGCCTGGGCAAACAAAGAAGGCGCGCACGCGCCTGGTTGAAACGGTAGTCACAAACCTGCGTTTCTCGAGGGCCACCCGGTCAACGCCGTGAACCAGGTCGACACCCGGAAGATCGAAGTATCGAACCAATCGTAAGCAGAAACCGATCATGAAAAGAAGACCCGAGCATTACAATGGAGGACACTTTCCGACTCGTCTCTACGGCTGGCAGCGCTTTGGACAGAATCGAGAGGAATTCCTGCCACCAAACGAGCGGAGAAATCGGACTGCTTCCAAGTTAAGAGCGAACTGGCGGAGATCAAGATGACGGGTGTTTCGAAACATAACCTTGTAATCGTTGGCGTAGGATTATTTTGCCTGGTGGCGCTCGGCCTGGTGGTCGCGGCTATGCGGCCAAAGCATGTCTCAGGGGCGCAGCCGGGCGCCCCTACGGATGTCGAGGTGGTGCAGGTTGAGCAGAAGGATGTTCCGATTTACGGCGAATGGATTGGCACACTCGACGGGCTCGTCAATGCCGACGTTAGGGCGCAGGTTACAGGGTACCTGCGAAGGCAGGGCTATCAGGAGGGCGCGTTCGTCAAAAAGGGGCAGCTCCTGTTCGAGATCGACCCGCGGCCTTTTCAAGCAGCTCTCGACCAGGCCCAGGGCCAACTGGCACAGGCAAAAGCCGCGCTCGCCAATGCCGTGGCGGTGCAAGGCCGCACGGACCTTGATGTCAAGCGCTACACACCGCTGGCAAAAGAGCAGGCCGCCAGCCAGCAGGATCTCGACAATGCCGTCCAGAACAACCTGGCGGCCCTGGCCACGGTCGAAACAGCCAGAGCTCAAATCAAGACCTCTGAGGCGGCGGTGGAAACGGCGAGGATTAATCTCGAGTTTACCCGCCTCGTCGCCCCCATCGATGGCATCGCCGGACAGGCCCAGCTTCAAGTAGGCGCCCTGGTCAATCCGAGCAGCGGGCCGGTCACCTCGGTTTCTACGGTTGAGCCCATCAAGGTTTATTTCACGGTGGGCGAGCCTCAGTATCTCGCATGGCGGAAACGCTTCCCGACCGAGACCAGCCGTATGGCCGCGGACAAAGCTCTGCGCCTGCAACTGATTTTGGCGGACGGTTCCACCTATGCGCACGAGGGCAGGTTCTACTTTGCCGACCGGCAAGTCAATGAGAGCACCGGGGCCATTCGGATTGCCGGGCTGTTTCCTAATCCGGGGAACATCTTGCGGCCCGGCGGCTACGCCAAAGTGCGCGCCGTCATCAGCCTGCAACATGACGCGCTGCTGGTTCCTCAACGCGCGGTGTCAGAGCTGCAAGGCGCATACCAGGTCGCAGTTGTGGATGGAGACAACAAAGTGAGCATTCGCACGGTCACGGTCGGTGACCGTGTCGGTTCAGACTGGGTGATCGCCGGCGGGCTTCAGCGAGGGGAAAGAGTGGTCGCGGAGGGAGTTCAAAAGGTGCGCTCAGGAGCGAAAGTGAACCCCAAGCCGTTTGGGCACGGAAGTCAAGGATAGATCGGCCGATGTCAAAGTTCTTCATCAACCGCCCCATCGTCGCCATCGTGATTTCCATTGTCATGGTTCTGGTTGGCTCGCTCACCATCCTGAGTTTGCCTGTCGCCCAGTTTCCAAATATCACTCCGCCGGAAGTTCAAGTGCTGGCCACTTACGTGGGGGCAGACGCGCAAACCTTGGAGCAAGCGGTTGCCACGCCCATCGAGCAGCAGATGAATGGCGTGGACAACATGAACTACATGTATTCGCTGAACGCTACCGCCAATTCAACTACCAGCCTGATTGTGGACTTCGATGTAAAAACCGATCCAAACACCGATTTCATTCTCACCCAATCCCGTGAAACGCAGGCCTCTTCTCAGCTTCCCGTCGACGTCACCAACTACGGAATCACGGTTCGAAAATCGGTGACCGCTCCCCTCATGTGGGTTGCCCTTTACTCGCCACATGGGACATATGATGCCAAGTTTCTGGCCAACTACGCATATATCAATATCGTGGATCCCATTCTCCGTTCGCCCGGGATCGGCAACATTACGGTATTCGGCGCTGGCCAATACGCGATGCGGCTTTGGGTAAGACCCGACCAGTTAGCAAAGCTGGGGATCACGATCCCTGACATCGTGAGCGCCGTTCAAGCGCAAAATACGGTGAACCCCGCCGGTAAGGCAGGTGGCGAACCTGCCCCCAAGGGCCAGGAATTTACCTACACGGTGCTGGCGCAAGGCCGCTTGGCCTCGCCGGAAGAATTTGGCAACATTGTGGTTCGCGAAACTCCTGACGGCGGCACCGTCCGGGTGCGTGATGTGGCTCGCATCGAGCTTGGCGCCCAGGACTATAGCGTCGCCGGCCGTTTTGACGGGAGGCCGGGCGCCATTATTGCATGCTATCAATTGCCCGGCTCGAACGCGGTCGACGCAGCCGCCGGGGTCAGGAAACTGATGTCGCAAATGAAACAACGCTTCCCCGAAGACATGGACTTCGCCGTGTCGCTGGACACGACCCGTTCGGTTACCGAAGGCATCAAGGAAATCGTTAAGACACTTTTGATCGCCCTCATCCTGGTGATCCTCGTTGTCTATCTTTTTCTGCAGAGCTGGCGTGCTACTTTGATCCCGCTTCTAGCCGTGCCGGTTTCGTTGGTGGGCACATTTGTGGTCTTTCCCCTGTTCGGCTTTTCTATCAACACGCTTTCTCTCTTTGGCTTGGTACTGGCGATTGGCCTGGTGGTGGACGACGCCATCGTGGTGGTCGAGGGCGTGGAGCGGCACATCGAAGAGGGGTTGACTCCAAAGAATGCAGCTTTCAAAGCAATGGAAGAGCTCTCCGGGCCAGTTGTCGGGATTGCGCTGGTTCTCTCTGCGGTATTCGTGCCCACAGCCTTCATTCCCGGAATCACGGGCAGGCTCTATCAGCAGTTCGCGGTCACGATTGCCATCTCCGTCATTCTCTCCGCGTTTAACGCGCTTACGCTCAGCCCCGCGCTTGCCGCGATGCTTCTGCGGCCGCGGCAACCGAGCCGCGGGCTCCTGAGGAGACTCTTTGATTGGTTCAATCGCCGTTTCGAGCAAGCGACAGAGGGATATGTCCGTTGGAGCGGGGTACTGCTCCGTAAAACTGCCGTAGTGGTTGTACTGCTGGTGGCCTTCGGGGCTGCGGCGGGCTTCTTTGCCAATCACCTGCCCTCGAGCTTCCTGCCGGACGAAGATCAAGGTTATGCCTATGTCAATCTGCAACTGCCCAACGGAGCATCGCTGGAACGCACGTCTGCGGTCGCGGCTGATGTCGAAAAAATCATCATGAATACTCCGGGGGTTCAACACACGACCAGCGTCGTGGGCTTCAGTTTGCTTAGCTTTGTTCGTACCAGCTATAACGCGTTTTTCTCTGTTGCCCTCAAACCCTGGGACACGCGCACCGCGAGAGCTCAGCAATTTCAATCGATCAAGGCTCATCTCAACCGGGAGTTGAGCAGGTTGCCTGCGGGCGTTGCCTTCAGTTTTTCGCCGCCCGCCATTCCGGGCGTTGGCACCTCCGGCGGATTCACCTTCCTCCTCGAAGACCGTTCGGGTGGCGATATTCCGTTCCTCACCAGGAACCTGGGCGTATTTCTTGAAGCCGCTCGAAAGCGGCCGGAAATCGCCAGCCTCAGTACTACTTTCCTGCCCAGCGTGCCGCAGGAGTTTGTCGACGTAGACCGCGACAAGGTGTTGAAGCAAGGGGTGAACCTGAACGATGTCTACCGCACCATCCAGGCGTTTATGGGTGGCTATTTCATCAACTACTTCAATCGCTTCGGCCGCCAGTGGCAGGTGTATGTCGAAGCCGAGGGTGAGTACCGCGGCAGGGCGGAGAACGTTGGACAATTTTATGTACGCAACAACAAGGGAGAGAACGTGCCCTTGTCTACGTTGACCTCGCTCAAGCCGCGGCTCGGCCCGGAATTTACGCAGCGCTTCAACGAGTACCGCTCCGCGCAAATCAACGGCAGTGCCGCGCCTGGCTATAGTGCGGACCAGGCGACGGCCGCGATGGAAGCTGTTTTCAGGCAAACGATGCCGCGAGAAATGGGCTTCGACTACTCCGGTATGTCGTTTCAGGAACAGAAGGCCCGGGAAGGTGTTCCGCCGGCGGCGATCTTCGGGCTTTCGCTATTGTTCGTCTTTTTGATTCTTGCCGCACTTTACGAAAGCTGGTCGTTGCCCTTCAGCGTATTGCTCAGCACGCCGGTGGCGATCTTTGGCGCCTTTTTCGTGCTTTGGCTTCGCCGCGTCCTCCAGGGGGCGTTCCTGCCTGCTTACATGGTTCAGATCGAGGCCGACGTCTACTCGCAGATCGGGCTGGTGATGCTGATCGGGCTGGCAGCGAAGAACGCGATTCTGATTGTCGAGTTCGCCAAGAGCCAGTACGAACAAGGGAAACCTCTCGCGGATGCGGCGCTCGAAGGCGCCAGGCTTCGGTTGCGGCCGATCCTGATGACATCGTTCGCATTTATTCTCGG
>DASRRN010000212.1:0-5781 GCA_035695685.1 Acidobacteriaceae bacterium
GACTGGCAGATTGCAATGGAACCTGCACACAAGAATAGAGCCAGGATCGTCCGTCGCATCGCATCACCCTCCACTTCTGATAAGGGCTAATACAGGAAAGGTTAGCACCCCTGGCGGCGTTTTGCCCAGGCCTTCTCACTCCGCCAATTTCAGCGTGGACCGGGCGACGGCCTGTGCGCGATGTGCACAGGCCATGTTGCATTTACAATCATGAAGATTCAATAGTTAAGGGCCTATAAGCTCAATTGGTTAGAGCAGCGGATTCATAATCCCCTCAGGGCACATTAGTCAGGATTGGTCTACGTAAGCAAACGGTGGTAAAAACAAGGGTCCGAGCACATCCGGTATCCAACGTAGACCAACCCAGCTATGCAGGTACTCCCCACAAAATTCCCCACAGTGAGACGCGCTCTATTTGGCCGGCGAGGTGCACAAAAGTTCCAAATTCAAAGATTATTTGAGTTTGGGACCTAGACGTCTCCGCGCTCTACCTTATCGCCGCCCTGAGACTTGGCTCGCCCGAGTCACGAACTCAGCCAGAGTGCGAGAGACGTCATTGCAGGACTGGGGGCACTTTAAGGGTTCCCGATATCGGCCCACCCCTTCTGAACGGGCCCTCGGGATTTAGGTCTCTTATCTCATCCTGGTAACGCCGCGCAGTCTCGTGCGCTCCGTCATTGTGACATTCAATAGTACTCAGTGAACAGCGATCCGTTATTGTGGCATTCAATAGTACTCAGTGATAATTACTTTGAGTACCGTGGGTATGGATGGGTCCCTCCCTCTGTAATCAGACGTTTCGCTGTGGTTTGTATCCTCTGGTTCCGATGGAAGATCCCCCCCAAGGGCTCACCGCCGGAAGCAGGAAAAGGGATTAAGACATCCCGATTATGACAATTGAATGGGCGAGAGTCGTGTTTCTAAACGAGGATAGTTCCTTCACAGCGTTTGAATTTGTACCGAGTCTGCGAATAACATTTGCGCCTGAAACAAACCCTCCGGACGAAGTGGTCGTTCTAGAACTCCGTGACCTTTCGGACGCTGACAGATTGCGTCTCATGAAGTGCGCCGCACCCATAAAAATATTAGTGGATTGGATTTGGGGTCAATTCGTTCTTGAGCCTGAGCAGTTGCTCGCCACAATTACACCGTGTGGCGGATTCGTCTTCATGCAAGGCGTATTCAAAGCAGATGGTTTCAAAAAGCTTGAGGCTGGCTTTCAGGTTCCCGTCCTTGTGAAGGGTCCTTGCACTGTGACGCTGGAGGTTTCGTTGCGTTCGCCAATGGTGAAAATCGATAGCAGTAGCCTTGGCCGGCAAAGTTAATCTCTATCGCAGTTGTATGCCGCGGCAACGGTATGTCATCGGCAGCCCCATACTGAAGGACTGCTCTATTCGATAGTCGCATGTGAGCATTTTAAGCCCGCGCCGTCGCACGGTGTAGGGGCGCCCTGCGTGTTTCTCCCCTCGGGGTGGGCATGGATACCCCAAAACCAAGCCTGCAGTCGCGAAATCCAGCACCAAACAAACTGTAAAGCTGAAAGGGGCCGGACTCTCACCTCCGGCCCCGTCAGTGGTTAACACGCTATGCTGATCGATCTGATGCATTCTCCTCGAATGCGTTGCTTAATCCAAAGTAACCTGCCCCGCGCTCCAGCAGGCATTGCAACGCTTCTCGTGGCCGTGAACCACCATCCCACATCCTAATCGCCCTGCACTGGAAGCCCTCCTGATCGTGGAGGGCTTGTTTGCGTAGCGACCTTCCTGGCTCCCTCCTCTTCAATACCCCGAAAACTCTATAATTTCACGCAGGGTATGAGATCAGACGACAGAAGAAGACGGGGCTGGAATTACGACGCGCCACCCATGCCTAAATCGACTCGTCCAGAGATCCACGACCGAGATGCGCGAAGGTCCCCTTCCCCTCGCAATCTTGTGGCAGGGTTGCTGACGATACTCCTAGCGATGTTGATCATTGCTGCCTGCGTCGTGGCATTCCGCGCAACTGATTTCAAGCGCATTTCTGTTCCTGCGGCTCTCAAGCGAATCGAAAGCTCTATTCCGTTCCATAAGTCCGCTCCTTCTTCTGAGATGACACCACTTCCGGCCATTCATAATTCTCCAGATACAGAATGTGACAAGCGCAAGCAGTGTACCGACGAGGAATTTGCAGGCCTGGTGGAGAGTCTGCGGCGGCAATGGGCCATTACTCCTGAAGAGCTTCGATCCAAGTGTGCTGGCTATTCGACGTATCCGTCGCTTGAACACTGTATTCTCGTGGGAACTGTGTCGTGGTTAGATAAGCATCCAAATGGAGAAGCCCCCTGGATTAATCCTAAAAATTTCGACGCGGCCATCATGGCCCTTTGCCAGAAGGATCCCAAATCACTTCCTCTTTGCCTGAAACCATAGAAGGATCAGAAACTTCGGCCCTATCTAATGCGCAACCGGAGAAGTATTCAAACCGGTTTTTCCTGAATACTTCTCCTTCACCGCCGTTAAGTGGAACGCTAGTGGACCGGGGGCGTCCCCGGGTTTGCGCTTATCAACGCAGAGGCCTTTGATTTCTCCCCGCCGGTTCATTTGCCGCCCGTTAGACCGCCTGCTCGAGCGTCGAATTTGGTATTCTCTGCAACAGTGCGTTCCAACAGCTTCCAAGAGGCCAGCGATGAAATACCTTTTCCGTGGCGGCGATAGCGGGTTCAAGGAAGTGCAAGGCGAGCCTGTCGACGCGGCTGGTCCTTTCCGGCCTTGGGCGCTGACCCCCGATGGCCGGGTAGTCTACGCAGAGTGGAATCAGACGGGTTCCGGCGTGCAGGGCATTTTCGACCTCGCATTCAGCGGCTTTCAGCAGCGGACCGCGCTGCGGACCTATGATAAGGCCGTAAGCCAAACGCGACGGCGCGAATTTGAAACGGTGCTGGCCCGCGACGCCGGTTCTCACGTCGAGTGCGTAAAGCCGGCGCTGGATTCGGTCACGCAGGGCTTGCAGATGTACATGATGCAGTATGCCCATACGGTGAATGGCGGAGTCAAAGAAATGGTCGGAAAGGCGGGCGACGTGGTCAAGGCCCGCTGTTACAGCAACACTGGCTCTGGCCGTTTGGGCACAGAAGGACAGCGGCCCACGAACGGCTCAGACGCCTGGGAAATCGCTTTTCAGGCGCTTCAGGGAACCGATATCCCGAAGATCATCGGCATCCAGACCGCGCTGGCGAACGTACTGACGCGCGACGTGAAGCTCACCGGCGGCCAGGAACAAATCTATAAAGACACGGCCAATAAGGTCGCACCCAGCCAGGGCTTTCTCTATTCCTGGTTCGACGCGACACAGGGCACGCCACTGGACGGGGAGCGCCGCGGGCGTGAAAAGACAGGCGGCGCAGCTCCCACAACCACCCCCGGTCTGACGAATCCCGGCCTCGTGGCCGACGACGGTGGTGAGGCTCGCAAACGCGGCATTGACGAGTGGCAACGTAATAAGAACGCGTCGCCATTTCTTAAAGGCATCGACGATCGGAACCTGGTCTTCGGAGCAGGCCGGTCTGGAACAACGGGTGAGTTGCTCAAGACCTACCGCACCTTCGGCAGCACAGCGGTCGACGAGACATTCAAGCAATACCTGCTGGCCTGCGTCGTGTACCTGGTCGGTGGCGGCCATCATACCTGCCACGAGATCTTCAGCGTGGCGAATCTGCTGACGCCCGCGGGGGGTCCCAAAGAGCCAAATGCCCAACTTAGCAGTGTTTCTTCTTTGGTAAAGGGAGCGTATGTGCCGGGCAAGTACGTTCGGCATCTTCCGGAATCGTACCTGACGACGAGTCATTTCCAGGTGCTCCAGGAGAAGTATTGGGATATCGCGATGCTGGGACATCTCCACGGGATTTTTCGGTAAATCAACCCAAAACCATACATCAAGCCTCCCTAATCTTTCCCACATGAGAAATTCAGCCACACCGATGCATGCGTCTACTTGCTCCGGCGTGAACTTGAATAGCGCCACAGATATTCCCGAAGCTTCTCGGGTGCTGCTGTCTAGAGCCGCTCAGTACCTAAAGGGCTGCAGGGATAACTCGGGAAGCAGACGGAAGCGTATCGGGCGGGATAATGCACTCCTTGACGCTAGAAACGCAGGACGGGGGCCACTCCAGGCCCATTCAGCAAATTAACGCTGAAGCCGTGCCCTTCCTGCGGAGAGTGTTTTCGGCAGCCTGTTCAGTCATTTGTAAAATTCGATATTTTTGGGTCTTTTTTGGGATTGGGAGCTCATCGGGGGTGGACAAAGGGGTTCTTTATAGAAAAAGGAACTCCCAGGTCTGGAACAGAATTGAACAGGGGGACATAAGGGGCATGGGCTTGCGAAGGGGTCAACCGGTTGGCGAAGGTGGACTGGCTGGGGCCGGGGTGCGGAGGCGGATCTGCCACCGGGCTGGGAGCGAGCTTGGGGTCGGGGACGCCAGGCTCATCTTCTTGTTGGGCTCCACGGCATGCCGGGACAGGCGGGGCAGGGCTTGGCTGCGGGTCGATGGTTGTGGCCGGGTGCGGGGCACGCCCCACGGCAGGCCGGGGCGGGCAGGCGGCGGCGGAGATTTGCGGGGCGAGCGCAGGGGGAGATTTCTTTTCTGCGGCGCCGGCGCGACGGTCAGGGATCAGGCCTTGCATGGCCACGATCATCGAAAGGGCCTTGACCTGTCCGGTAATGCTGCCTCGGGTCATTTCGGGGCTGAGGTTGGCGATTTCCCAGAGGCGGCCGAGGACTTGTTCGCGGTCCAGGTTCAGGCGATGCAGTCCCTCGGCCTCTTGCTGGACGAGTTGTTGCTGCACGGCGGCGCGGTGCTCGAGCATGTAGGCACGGACATGGGGTTTGGATTTGGTGTAGGCGGCGGAGTCGGGGTTGAGGCCGACAGCTTCGGCGGCATGACGGTCGGTCATGGCGCCAGAGAGGACCAGGCGGGCAAAGGCCATTTCCTGATCGGTGATGGGGTCGCTGATTTTATTTTTGGGCATACGTGGCTCCGTGGAGTTGAGATAGAGAAGATAGGGGCAGGGGGTTTTACTGTGTTTTCACTTCTGCGCAGCACAGTCAAGTTGAGCGAAGTGCGGCTTTTCTTGAGGAAAAGCCACGTCGAGAGCAGTTGCTCTGTATGCACCGTGAAAAATGCCTTACTGCGCGGGGAAGCAGGGTGCACAAAAAATCCCGCAGCGGGGCGGGATGCCTGGATTGCCTTATTTTTGACAGGGATCGGGTGGGACACCGGACAGCGTTAAAACTGTCCTTCGCTCGCGTGTAGGCCGAAACTACCGGCAACTGCCGGCAAGCGAGCGGTGACGCGAGAGTCCGCCGGCTGCCGAAATCGTCTTCTCACAGAATACAGGACTCTGGAAATCGGATTTGGCCGCCGAGACTCTTTCTTGAGTCGATGGTTATCGTTTCGGGGGTTACTTTTGGTTGACTGGAGACCTGGCGGTTAGCGCTCGCAATGCTCGTCACCAGCCTTGCGCACGCTCATATCCGGGTTTGCCGGCCGGGATTTGGAAACCAGCGGCGTTATCTAACCTCCAAAGAGTTCGTTCTTCACCATGCCGCCATATGATGTTGACCCGGATAGGCGAAGGAGGGCCCGACGCGTTTACAATCGTGAAGTTGGCGGGACATTTGAGTGTGACGGTGAGTCAGCGCTATGTGCACCCCACACCGGAAGTGGTGGAACGTGCTTTTGATCGGTTGGAAGCTCTGAATCGATCGGCCTTGGGAGCTCCTCCAAGGTAGAAAGCCCCCACA
>DASRRN010000213.1:0-6629 GCA_035695685.1 Acidobacteriaceae bacterium
GATCCATAGCGGAAGGGCCGCGTGGCCTCCGCTCTCTTTGTCGCCCAGCGATTGACGGCTGTCGTAGCCGACCCATACGCCGCAGGTGATCGAGGGGGAAAAACCGATGAACCAGGCGTCGTTGAAGTCGCTGGTGGTGCCGGTTTTACCCCCAAGAGGATGGTGCAGCGCCATGGCGTCTGCGGCTGTACCGCCCGGTCCAACGACTGCCTTGAGCAAGGTCATCATGAGGCGCGCCGTCTTCTGGTTGGTGGACTCGGCAACGTTGGCCGGGCTCTCGGACAGCGTGAGCCCATCCGCGTTGGTTACCTTGCGGATCAGGTGGGGACCGAGGCGAACTCCATCGTTGGGAAAGCTGCTGTAAGCCGCAACCTGTTCCTCGAGCGTAGCCTCCACGGAACCGAGTGCGACGGGGAGAAAGGGCGCAATGGTGCTGGCGAGGCCAAACTGATGTGCAGTTGCGATGACCCTGCGGATACCGACGCGTTCCGCAAGCTTAACCGCCGGGATGTTACGGGAATCAGCAAAGGCATGTACCAGGGAGACCGGACCTTCGAAAGTGTCGTCGTAATTGTGTGGGGTGTAGGGGCCGACCGCGGTCGAAAAAGTAACCGGCGCATCGACAATCGTCTCGTCCGGGCGTGCGCCGGCTTCGATGGCGGCCGAATACACATAGGGTTTAAAGGAAGAGCCTGTCTGCCGCTCAGCCTGGGTGGCGCGATTGAACTGGGACAGGTTGAAGTCGCGCCCGCCGACCATGGCCAGGACTTCGCCGGAGGTATTATCCACCGCCATCAGCGATCCCTGGATGCCGGAATCCTGCTCCAGCACAGCATGTAACACGAGATTCGAATCGACCGAAGGGACAATGTGGACGTAGATGATGTCGCCAGGATGAAGAAAGTTTTCCGCATCCCGCTGTCCGGTCCAGGCGAAATCATCGGGGCCGAGGATGAGCTGCTGCTGGCCGATGCGGGCGGTCACCTGATAGGGCAGAACATTGGTGACCAGAGCGTGCACGTACGATCCTGGCGTGACCGGCTGGCGCCAGTCGGGATGACGAAAGTCGTCCAGCGAACCTCCGGCCGCGAGCACGTTGAGCAGGTTTCCCTTCCACCCGTGACGGCGTTCGAGGGCCGCCAACCCATCGAGCACGGCGCGATTCGCTGCCTCTTGCAAATCGAGGTCCAGGGTGGTGTAGACCCTCAGGCCTTCCTCATGAACCTGTTCACTGCCAAACTGACGTTCCAGTTCGCGGCGCACGTCTTCTACGAACCAGGGAGCGACACTGTTGGACGGTGGCTCGATATGCAAACCGAGGGGCGCAGCTTTGGCTGCATTGGCCTGGGCATTCGTGATCACCCCGTCTTCGAGCATGGAATTGATGACCATGTTGCGGCGGCGGAACGCGCGATCGGGATTCACCAGGGGGGAATAGGCCACCGGGGCTTTGGGCAACGCCGCCAGTAAAGCTGCTTCCGCCAAGGTCAGCTCACGGGCGTGCTTGCTGAAGTAGTATTCCGATCCGGCTTCGAATCCGTAAACGCCCTGACCGAGGTAAATCTGATTGGCGTAGAGGGTAAAAATCTGCTGCTTGGTAAACGCCCGCTCGATTTGGATGGAGAGAAAAACCTCCTGCAGCTTGCGTCCGAAGGTCTGTTGGCTGGAGAGAAAAAGATTACGCGCCAGCTGCATGGTCAGGGTAGAAGCACCCTGGGTGCGGCCATTTGAGGTTAGATCGTGGTACGCCGCGCCGACTACGCGAAAGATGTTGACCCCCCAGTGGCTCTCGAAGTTTTTGTCCTCGATGGAAATGACTGCCTGACGCAGTATGGGAGGAATCGCTTCATAGGGAACAACGATGCGGCGCTCCAAGGCGAAAGAGCCGAAGACGCGGCCATGCACGTCGAGCAGGTCTGTCGAGGTGATAGGACGGTAGCGTTCCAAATCGGCGATTTGGGGCAAATCGACCGAGTAGACCAGCATGAGGCCAGTCAACGACCCGGCGATGATGGCGAGAGCCAGCAGGGCGAGGAAGGTAATGCTGCCCGCCAGTTTCATGGGCCCCAGTCCGGAATGACCGGGCGGACGAAATCTGGCGGCGCCCGAAGATGGAGCTTGCCCAGTCAATGAGGGGTCCGCTTAATCAGGCGCTTTTCTGTTTCAGAATATCGAGCGCCTTGGTTAGTTGATCATCCGGTTTTGGCGTCTTCTGGGCGCCGGCCTGCTCGTCGTCTTCAAGATTGGCGGCGACCACGACATTGGGGGTCACTGCCTCGTCCTGAATTTTCTTACCCAACGGCGATGCATATTTGGCAACGGAAAGAATCAGAGCGGCGCCATCGGGGAGTTCCATGGTTTTCTGGACTGAGCCTTCCCCAAAGGTGCGGTCACCCACCACGTCGGCCCGCTTGTTATCGAGAACCGCCGCGGCGACAATCTCGCCAGGTCCGGACGTTCCATGGTTCACGAGGACGACCAAAGGCGCGCCGGTAATGAATTTGGAAGAGTCTGCGTTAAAGGCTTCGTAGGTATATTTTTGTCCGGAAAGGGTCGCGATGGTGCCCGACTCGAGGAAAAAATTGGCCAGGCGGACGCCTTGCTCCTCATCTCCTTCCGCAACATCGCGCAGATCCAGCAAAACCTTCTTGTTGCCGTTCTTCTGCATCGCCTTTAGCCGGCTGGCAATTTCATTCACCCGCTCTTTGTTGAGCACTACCGGCTTGAGGTACAAGATGCTGCTGCTCTCATACTCCGTTTGTCCCATGGGAGGAGCCGGCGACACGGCGCGGGTCAAGGTGATCTTGTCGGGTTCTGCTTTGCGTGGCCGGACCAGGGAAAAGCTGACATTGGTCCCGGGCTTACCCTCGAGCAGTAGACGGATCATGACCAGAGACATTTCCCGGGTTGATTGTCCTTCGATGGCTTCGATGATATCGCCATCCTCGATTTGCTCTTTCTCCGCTGGGCTTCCCGGCTCGACGGAGACGACGGTGGCGTATCCGTAGCGCTTGGAGATATTCAAGCCAACCTGGGCAACACCCTCATTGGCGTGTTGTTTGTAGGCGGCGTACTCTTGCGGGGTCAGGTAGCTGGAGTCAGGGTCCAGTGACTCGAGCAAACCATGCAAGGCGCCGACCGTGACTTTGGTCATGTTGGGATCGACCACGTAGTCGGTCTGAACCTTCTTCAGGACCTCGCTGTAGACTTC
Source organism: Acidobacteriaceae bacterium (assembly GCA_035695685.1). GTDB lineage: Bacteria > Acidobacteriota > Terriglobia > Terriglobales > Acidobacteriaceae > PALSA-350. The sequence continues at coordinate 3,212 of DASRRN010000213.1, forward strand.
CATCTCAGGGTAGGCGCCATCCTGCTGCGAATCCGCGCGCACGCGGCTGGGGCCCAGACCACCGATAAAAACCAACCCCACTAACAGGATCGAGACAGCAAACACGGCACGCTTAAAGCTTCGGGACATAACACCACTTTGGACCATTAGGATGGTTTAAACAAATAATACTACTGGGTTAGACGCGCCAGGAACCAGATAGGAGACGGTAGTTTGGACTGGTGGCGGCGGGCCGGATCGAACGGCCGACCTACGGGTTATGAGTCCGTCGCTCTAACCATCTGAGCTACGCCGCCTTGTGTTGATTCTACAACAGTTGCAGAGCATCCATTACAATAGGGGATTATGCCTTTCCCGGTAAAAACCTGCGCCATCTGCTCGGAAGAGTTTGAGCTGAAGCCGGATAAGCCCGGTTTCGCGAACCGTTGCCCCGCCTGTAGCGAAACTGAGTCGGAAGACCTCTCCGCGAGGGAGCGTCTGGACCCTGAAATGAACGAAGCCCGGCGGCAAGCGATGCGGGAACTCCTCTACCGCAAGGATAGCTGAGGCTTGCGGGCGATGACGATGCGTAAAGGCGGAAAAGTGTAAAGGGGATTGCCCCACCGCCTTTCGACCATCAGCCCTGCCTGACGAAGTTGCTGGGCATATTCCCCGGTGTGCTTGTAGTCCGACAGAATGGCAACACCTCCCGGCTTCAGTACGCGCACGATCTGCTGCAGAGCCTGGCTACGCATCTTGCGATCATAGATGTTGTGCAGGCACAGATTAGACACGATCACGTCGAAAGCTCCGTCGGGAAAGGTCATTTCCTGGGCGGGAATGCCGAGCAGGGTGCAGCGATCGCTGATGCCCTCAAGCTCCAGGTTGTGCCGGGTAGCGGCTTCTGAGTTGCCGCCCATGTCCTGGTTAGACCAGATATCGATGCCGGTGACTTGTCCACTTCCGTGGAGGCCGGCGAGCAGTTTTGCCGCTCCGGCTAACAGAAGCCCACGACCACATCCCACATCCAGTACTTGTTCATCCCCGCGCCACTGGTGCAGCGAAAGCATCCGATCCCGATGATGGAATTTGCCGAATTTTACATAGAAGAGGAAGAGCAGCCCTTCGAGGACCAACAACGTGCCGGTGACGAGGAACATTGGCCGTGGGAGGAAATCGACCTGCCCAAAGTGAAGATGTTGAGGTCCGAGAGTTCCGAGAAGAACACAAAGGATGCCGATGAGAAAGAGGTTGCGCAGGACATTCGGCGCGTCTATCCCGTAGTCAGGCTTGCTGCTATCGCTGATCGCCATTGAGCTCTCCTTGTGTTGCAGACGAACAAGCAAGCAGTTTCACCCTGCTGATTTAATATCTGTTTGGCTGAAATCCTTCCCTTTGTATAACAATGGTTGATCCGCCGCCTTGGCAAGCGCATACGCGAAGCAATCGCCGAAGTTCAATCCAGCTGGGTGGCGCCCCTTGCCGAAATCAAGGAAACCTTGACGCGCCAAGTGCGCTTGTTCCAGCGTAACCGGCTCGATTACTATTTCAGTCCGGCGAAGAAACATATCGCACTGGCGAAGTGCCTCTGGGCCCAGCTGGCCCTCAATCACCATCGAGAGCTCCACGAAGTTAGCGGCGCTCATGCGGCAACGGTCAGCACCATGAATCATCCGGATATAAAAATCTCCTTCCGGTTCTGCAAAAAAGATGGCACTCAACGCAGAGGTGTCGAGAATCATTTTGGAAGGCCGTGTTCGTCGTATAGAAATTCCGCGTGATCAAGATAGGGACCCTTCACATAAGCGGCGGTACGCTTCGCGATTGCGCGGAGTTCTTCGACACTGGCCTTTCCCTGGCGGCTCGGCAAGCGGTCAAAACGTTCTCGCAACGCTTCGGTCACCACATGAGTCATGGTTTCCCCAGTTTCCTGAGCTATAGCCGCGGCAAGACGGTGCGCCTCTGGATCCTTGATATTGAGCGATCGCATCGGCCTCCTTTCTGTAAATGCACCATATTTCTACCATTCTATCTTAAATTGCTGCCTGCATGGGTTCTAATCCCCCGCTTCCTCAAACGCTTACACTTGACCAAGCTTTTTACGGTGCCGTTCATGTCTGATTTCAAAACTGCGACAAACATCCCTGGGTTACGCATCGTGCGCAGCGGTGAGCTCGACAGCAACACCCCGCAGACGGCCGGCATGACTCGCGCGGAGGCGATTTCTTACGCCCGCGTGGGGGCGCAAAAGCTTTGGGCTGGGACGGTGGTGGTACACCCGAACGCGAAGACCGGTCCTCATCACCATGGGGAGTTGGAGACGGTAATCTACATCGTGCGGGGCCGCGCGCGTTTCCGTTGGGGAGAGCATCTGGAGTTTGTTGATGAGGCTGGGCCGGGGGACTTTGTGTTTGTGCCCCCCTTTGCGCCCCATCAGGAACTGAACGCCCGCAAGGATCAGCCGGTGGAAGCTGTGATCGTACGCAGCGGTCAAGAACCTGTCGTCGTCAATCTGGATATGGTCAGCCCAGAGGACGAGATCGATGAGTTGGGACGCGATCCCTTCCACTCGAACGCGCCTCATGAGTGAATCTGTCTCACGCGAGCGTATTGTGGCCGTCATCCCGGCCCGCCTTGCTTCTACCCGGTTGCCCGGCAAGGTGCTGCGCCCGATCGCCGGCGTTCCCATGCTGGGCTGGGTCTACCGTGCAGCGCTCGCCTGCCCTCAGCTCGACCAAGTGCTGATTGCCACCGACTCTGGCGAAGTGGTTGCCTACGCCGATTCGCAGGGCTGGCCCAGCATCATGACCTCTGCCGCGCTGGCCAGCGGTACTGACCGGGTGCATGCCGTCGCTGCCCTGGTCGACGCCGATATATATATCAACATCCAGGGGGACGAGCCGTTGCTCCGCCCGGAGCACCTGGAAGCTTTGCTGCGCCCTTTTGCCCGGACAAATGCAGAGGTCTCTACGCTCTCGACCTATTGCACGGCGGAGGAAATCAACGATCCGAACGCGGTGAAAGTGGTGACGGCGAACGATGGCAGGGCGCTGTATTTTTCCAGGGCCACGATTCCGTACCAGAGAGGGACTCCTTTGACTCCGCGGAAACACATCGGCATTTACGCGTACCGCAAGGCGGCTCTGCGGCGGTTCGCGGAGTTGCCGCCAAGCCCACTGGAGTCGTGCGAGCGCCTGGAGCAGCTACGGCTGCTCGAGGAAGGAATCAGTATCCATGTGGTCCATACTCCGTTCGACACTATTGGGGTGGATACCGAGAAAGATCTGTTGGCTGTGGAGCGGGTGCTCCAACAGCGGTCTGGCTAGAGGCCTTTTGTCACTGTCGGGTTTCCATTTGGGATCGGTTGCATGGATCCCAGGTCTCAGAAGCGAGACCTGGGGCACCTTCGGTTATTTCCTGTGCAGATCGGAAAGGCTTA
>DASRRN010000214.1:0-5402 GCA_035695685.1 Acidobacteriaceae bacterium
GCAGCCAGGGGGCTCAACCTCGAGATCTGGTAGCCAAAATCGATTCCGCACAGATTCGCATATCGCGGCAAAACTCATCGATCCGTTTGCGATCTGTATCCCATGAGCACATGAACCGCGCAGCGCCTCCAATGAACGTGTAGAACTTCCAACCTCGCCGGCGCAGCGCCTCGAGGATTTCGTCAGAGGCATGGACGAACACCGCGTTGGCTTCCGGTTGCGCAACGACGTGGAAGCCTGGAATACCCTCGATACAGTCAGCCAAATAGCGGGCACTGTCGTTCGCGTGAGCTGCGTTGCGCAGCCATGCGCCGCTTTCGAGCATGCCAACCCACGGAGCTGCAAGAAAGCGCATCTTGGAAGCGAGCTGCCCAGCCTGCTTGCAGCGGTAGTCAAAGTCTTCAGCGAATTTGGGATTGAAGAACAGAATCGCCTCCCCAACCGCCATCCCGTTCTTGGTGCCACCGAAGCAAAGCACGTCAACACCGTTCTTCCAGGTAAGGTCTGCCGGGGAACAACCAAGACTCGCGCAGGCATTAGCGAAGCGTGCCCCGTCCATATGGAGCCGCAATCCGTGTTGTTCGCAGACGGAAGAGAGCGCGCGTAGCTCTGCGACCGTATAGACACGGCCTGTTTCTGTGGATTGACTGATCGTGACCGCACGGGGCTTAGGAAAATGAATGTCCGTCCGGTTGGTTGCGATTTTGTGAATGGCCTCAGGCGTCAATTTCCCGTCGCTGGTTTCCGCCACCACGAGCTTGGAGCCATTGGAAAAGAACTCCGGGGCGCCGCATTCATCGGTCTCTACGTGGGACGATTCACAGCAAATGACAGAATGATAGGACTGGCAAAGCGAAGCAAGCGCCAGGGAGTTAGCGGCGGTGCCATTGAAGGCAAAGAAGACCTCGCAATCGGTCTCAAACAATTCCCGGAAGGCATCGGCCGCAGCCGCCGTCCATGGATCGTCCCCATAACCGGAGACATGGCCGCGATTGGCCACTTCCGTCGCCGCCCACGCCTCCGGACAAATGCCGGAATAGTTGTCACTTGCGAACTGCTGCAGAAGATCTGTGTCGCTGATTTCACTCATATCGTATGATCTCCTACTTTAAACCGCGCACCCCTCGTTCGACATGTTGACGATTGGTCGGCATACGTCCCAGCTCACCTGATTTGCGTCCGTTCGCGTCGCGCCGATTCCGGGGCATTGCAACTTCCACACCGCCGGTCGACCACGAACCCGGCGCAGGAGTGTAGCTGGGCACCGGGTGCCTGGGGCGGGTACGAACCACGCGCACGCCAGTGATCTTTAGCTTGCTCTTTTCTTCCTGAAACGCAAGCGCCGGAAGGGTAACGGCGAACAGTCCGCCAAGCTTGAGTAATGATCTTCGATTCATTGCCTATTCACCTGGATTTGGGTTCCGCATCCCTTCGAGGAGAAGATGGGGAGGCTTGAGAGAAGGGAAGCAACCTCGTCATTTGCTTGTTACCTCCCCGCTCGCCCTACTTCAGAGCCGTCGAAGCACGTTCCTAGTCGACCGAACTATATATCAGGCAAAATCATGACGCCAAGTGGGAAATCGTATCCGTGCACTTGTTCATCGCAAAACGCCAACCTCAAGTGAATGCTGTTTTCGTATACTCTGTGTTCGTATGAAAAATATCACTCTCAGCGCAGACGAGGATTTGATCGAACGCGCCAGATAGGTCGCCCGCGCACAACAAACGACGTTAAATGCCGCCTTTCGCCAGTGGCTCGCCGAGTTCACTGCCAATTATGGAGACACGCAAACCTTCGACGCAGTCTTGACGCGGATGAGGCACGTGGACGCGGGACAGCACTTCGGCAGGGATGAGATGAATGGCCGGTAGATTCTTCCTGGACACGGGCACTCAATACGCAGAAGGGATGATCAGCTGTTGGAGCAAAGAACGAGGCCCTCTTCCCGGGACGGGTGCCCCATGTGACGGAAGACTTGCAGCACGGGCAACGGTTCGGAGATCTCAGGATCGAGAATCCGTTTCTATCCCCGGCTTCCTGAGACCGTTCATTGTTGAGACGAATGGATAGGCCTGAAATGAAATCGGGACTGCTGTGGCTTACGCCTGCAGCAGTCCCGATCTGTGAGTGCCCAGGTCTGAGGTCGGGGGGCTTGCTACGAGAAGACTTGTGTCCGCAGAGAAAGCTCTGCGCTCCCGAGCCTCCCACCATCAGGAAGCCCGGCGAAGTAAGTCGTCTAACCGAGGCGACTCGCTCTTAGTTCGAGACCTGAGCAGTCTGCATTTGGCTCTGTGAAGCCTTCAGGGCCGTCCGCTGCTTCTCGAGATCCACGTTTTCGGTCTCCAGCTTCTTCTTCTCTTCCATCAGCTTCTTGTTGGAGGCGTCAAGCTTCTGTGCTTCTTTCAGCAGTTCCTGGTTCTTCTTGACGATGGCGCGCTGGGTGTTGACCTGGTCTGTCAAGACCTTGTTCTGCTCAGCGAGCCGTTCGCGCAGCGCGGCATAGTCCACGGACGCGTCATTCGCGTTCGCAGGCAGCACGGTGTTGGTATTGTTGTTGGCGGCGCTTTGGCTCTGGCAGAAACCAGGTATGGCAGACAGAGACAAGAGCAGGGCACATGTCGGAAGCAAACGCATTTTGTTGGACCTCATTCCCGTAGGTTGAACTTCATCGAGCACCGCCCGGAACTACTCCGAGAGAAAGGGCATCGATTGGCCCTATCGTACTGAACGTGTATCGTCCTGGGAGTATCACTTTCGGACCATCAATAAGGACGGAGCGGCCATCCGGCACTCCCCCGAATTACCGCATTCGTTTGGAAAGCACAGATGTGCTGTGACTTAGCAGGGCATCGGCCAACGGCTGAAACACCGGAAAAGGGGCAATCTAAAGTAACCCTCCCGCACTGCGGCCTCCGCATAGAACTCTTGACTTGAACCTCCGGTTGGCTCTCCGCGATGAAGGAAAACCCGGGCTCGCGCCGGCAGGCTCTTAGCATCCAGTCGCCGGATCAAACCCTTGTACTCAAAAAACCACGGGAGTACCCTGTTTACATCGATTTGTACGGACTGAGGGCTTATATGAAACCGGTCTCTATCCTGCCGCTTGCTATCGCGCTCGCGACCACCTGCGCCATCGGCCAAGACACCGTCCTGCACCGCAGCGCAAACACGTTCTCCCATGTACCCACGCTCCGCGGCGATTGTCCTGTCGGCCTGCAAGTCAATCATGGGTCTTTTTTTCTTAAAAGGAACGTGGAGTATGGACCGTTTGCGCCACCCTCCTCTGCCGTTCAGGAACAGAGAATCCAGTTCACCGTGGACAATCCCTCAACCCGGGAAATTGTAAAGGCGCAAATTACCGTCCACGGCTTGAGTCATCAGGGCAGATTCGTTCCCCTAGCCGACGGACCCGCACCCGATCTCTCCAGGAAGGTTAGTGTCGTGTTAGACGTTAAAGGGAACAGTCGCGCTTCGAGCGATCTTTCGCTCAGCCGCTTCGCCTCGGTAACCTCGGTCGATTTGAACGCGCTGACCTATGCCGACGGAGCCACTTGGCGGGCCTCGTCACCGGGTGCCTGTAGCGTTGCCCCCGACCCGTTCATGCTGGTCAGTGCCGCACGATAGTCGCTCATCCTTTAGCATTGCCAGGCAGCAACGATAAGCCCACGCGCAAATAAAAACGTGGAGTGAAAGCGCGGTACGCGCCACTCCCACTCCACGTCCTTCTGCAAAGCAACGCTCAACTTACTTCGAGCAGTAAGTTGCGGTTGACGTTATAGTGCGCGATCGCATGAAATGAGGTTGCGCGAGTGATGGTCCTGATTGCAGTCCTTGTTTTAGTGGCCCATCTGGCGTGGCTTGTGCTGGTAATTTTTGGCGCCCGCTGGACCCGCGGCCGGCCCCGGTGGAGCGTGCTGCATATCCTGGCGCTGCTGTGGGGAATTGTGGTGGAAGTGGGTCCATGGCCATGCCCTCTGACCCTGGCGGAACAGTACTTTGAAGCCAGGGCCGGTGCGCCTTCGTACCAGGGCAGTTTTCTGCTGCGCTACCTGGACGCGATCGTCTATCCCAATCTTCCTTACTGGGTCGTAGCCAGCGCAGGTGTGGCCGTGTGCGCTCTGAATCTTGGAATCTATTATTGGCGATTCCGAAAGTACCGGATTCTTAGACAGATGCCTTAGATGTTGTTATGGACATACCGGACAGACGGAAATGACCCTAGAGGAAGGCAGAACGCCTGAGAACCCGGCACGAAGTCTTGGAAACCACACCTACGATGCTGAGTCACGAATTGAGAAACGGAGTTAGTGTACGGCGCGAGTACCAACCAGTCCTTCTTCTGGTTGATTCGTTTGGTAGTGAGCCCAACCAAGTCTGGACCAATCTTATCCAGAACGCCATCGATGCCATGGCAGGCAAGTGTGAGCTGGGTCCAAGAACGCGAAGGCCATTTCCCCAGCGAGACGGGGGACTGGTGGCTGCGTTACCATTTCACTGTTCAGGAGAATACCCAATGCGGAGATTTGGCTCGGATGTATTGAATCGTCGAGGATTTTTGGGCGGCCTGGGCTTTCTGGCCGCTTCAATATTTGGCGGGCAGGGATTATGGGGAGCACGTGGTGCACACTCGAATAAGCAAGGTGCCCAGATGGGGAAGATCACAGGCCTGGGCGAAACTGGGAATGTTTATGAAGAGCTTGGCTTAACGACGGTAATTAATGGCCAAGGAACAGAGACGGTCCTTGGCGGTTCGTTAATACGTTCGGAAGTAAAAGCAGTCATGGAACTGGCATCTCAGCATTTCGTCGTCATCATGGACCTGGAAGCAGCGGCAGGAAAACGGATTGCAGAGATGCTGAAGTTACCGCAAGGATATGGAGCGATTGTCACTTCAGGTGCAGCATCAGCAATCCAGAATGGATACTCAGGAATTCTTACCGGCAGTAATGAAACGAATATCAAACAGATTCCGGATTTAACCGGGATGAAATCGGAGGTGATTATCCAGCGGGCACATCGCAGCGGCTGGGATCACCAGATTCGAACGACTGGGGCGAAGCTGGTTGAAGTTGAGACGGTGGAAGACGTTCATAAAGCAATTTGCGAGCGCACTGCTGCTATGCACTTTTTGAATTTAAGTGACCCGGATGGACAGATTAAGCGAGGCGATTGGGTGAAGCTGGCGCATGCGGCAAACGTGCCGGCGTTTCTTGATGCTGCTGCGGACGTACCGCCGAAATCCCGTTTGTCGGACTACGCCAATATGGGGTTTGATTTGATCGCATTCAGTGGTGGCAAGGCAATCAGGGGTCCACAGTGTACGGGTCTGCTGATTGGACGCCAGGATATGGTGCACAATGCGTTGCTGAACATGAGTCCGAATGAGGACACCATGGGGCGG
>DASRRN010000215.1:0-18866 GCA_035695685.1 Acidobacteriaceae bacterium
ACATGACCAGGGTTAATAACACTTTCTTCATGTTGGATGACCATCCTTTCTTTTCTTTCTCGCACGCACTCTAATTGTGATGTTTGGAAGAAAGCATGCGATGCCCTCGCGTTGCCTTAACTCTTTCTAGCGAGCAGCAAAGGCAAATGATTCAATCCTTTGTGCCAAGCATCCCCTATGCGAAATTCTGAGTTTGTGATTGACTGTGGCGCTGATCGCCGGGTGACGCGAGTCTCTCCGTTGCCTCGTCCTGGCACCAGGTGCAGGTCAAAAAAAAGTGCTCCGCGGTGATCATGAAACGGAAACCCTACGGCCCTGTGGATTTATTCACCTTTTATTCTCCTATGCCGGCGGCGTGTCGCGCTACACAAAAGCCTCCCACACCGTTTACATGAAAAACCTGGGACGGGAGGTTTACGTGATAATTACGGTTACAGACGGATGGTGGACTTCCCGTCCGGCACCGGCCCCGGGCACTGCCGACGGACCCTGCCAATCTGGCGCGTATATTATCTGCTGTTGGTAGCGACTGTTGCCGCTGATACCATACCGTCGTGACGAATCAGGCGCTGCGTTTAGAGCTTCTCGCCATGGAGACCGAAGACCGTCGAACACGCCAGGAGCTCTTCGATGCTGGCGCGCTGGGCGACCAGTATGTTCCTCGCCTGCAGCAACTCCACGCAAGGAATGCCGCTCGTTTGCACGAGATCATTTCGACGCAAGGTTGGCCCCATCAGGACTTGGTTGGCACAGACGGTGCCGAAGCAGCCTGGCTGATCGTTCAGCACGCCATCGGTGAACCAGACTTTCAACGGCAAGCTCTGGTGCTACTGAAGGAGCAGGCAGCCCAGGGGCGCGTTCCGGCATGGCACGGTGCGTATCTGGAAGATCGGATCGCAATGTATGAAGATCGACCCCAGCGATACGGCACGCAGTGGATTGATGATCCAATCGATGGCCGGATCAGACCTTGGCCCTTGGCCGAACCGGTACAGGTAAACGAACAGCGCGCAAGCGTAGGTTTGGGACCTTTGCGCCCTGTTCCCGAGCTAGGACCGGAGCTGTCTCATGCGGAGCAGCAAACGATCAAGGAGAAGCATCGCTGGTGGCGTCAGTGGCTGGCGAGCAGAGGATGGCTCGCGAAAGATCCCTCGCATTGAGTGACTTCCCCGCATGATCGGTCGTTCCACCTCCAATGGAAAACCTGGGGACAAAACCTGAGTTCGCGGCACTGCGAGATGACAAAGATCCACGAAAAGTCGTCAAGGAAAATTAGGAAGGCGGATCACCTCGCATCTCGGACCAACTTTCTACAACGTCTAACATGAAGAGAGCAGCTAATTTACCATCTGAGCTTAGCAAGACAAGGTGCTCGCCTTGAATTTCGGCTCGAGCTGCCGCAACCACAACCATGGTATCTAGGTTGGCTGGTTTGAACCAGACTAGATAAATTTTGTCAGCCATCCGCGAGATGAGCCGTCAGCCCTCCAGAGCCACCTTACCCCTCAGCCCAGGCAGCAGTGTCACGGTCAGGTCACGGTGTTGTCATATCTTTGTGATGTGAGCGCCGCGGAGTTGCCGGTGGGGTGGGCGAAACCGGGAGACGTCAGAACTTCTCAATGACTGAGGATTGCGCGAGCCGGCTTTCCACAAGGTCAGTAGGTCGGCGGCGGATGGGGACATCCATGAGAGGTAAAAGTCAAGGAGAAACGGAGATTCCCCTTGACTCGGCGGAATGGATTCCCCGGGCGAGCGGATAGCTAGAAGGTCACTGCGCTCTTCGCAGCTTGCTCACCCGAAGCATTGTTGCTCTTCAAGTTTTTTCGGTGGACTGGTTTCAGGGAACAGGAGGTGATGTACGTCACCTGGCGGGATGTCGAAGCCAGCGCCAATGTCGTCCGGGTATCGCACAAGACGCAGTACGCATGGACACCGAAGGCATATAAGCGCAGCGTGCCGGTTCCCTCCGATCTGATAGCCAGCCTTCAGGTTGCCAAGCCTGCGAATGCCAAGCCACAAATCCGGTAATGGTTATAACCCGCGCGGCAAAGGACGGCAAAATGCTGCATTCGACTGCAAACAGGGGGAACCGTACTTCGCCGCTTGCTGGTGCGGGCCAGGTGTTGGACACTACCCACGTGTCTCCGCCCGGCGACGCCAAATGATACGACGCGAAGGCGACGTAGAAGTAGAAGGAGCGAAAAGATGAACCAGGTTTCGAGGAGCAAATCAAACGGGGTGGCTTTCTTCGCGCTAGCCATTCTGATGGCTGGAGTTGCAACAACCACGGTTCAGGCCGAAGAGTGGCAGGTATTGGGGGGAGCGGAGAGCTCAAACGGAGCAAACCAGGCGCTTGCCTTCTTACCAAACGAACTTTGGATCCATCCCGGCGATAGCATCCGTTGGACATTCCCAACACATGAGCGGCATACCCTCACATTCCTGAAACCGGGCCAAATACGACCGCCGGCCTTCGGTCCCGTCTTCGGCATCCCGGTTGGATGCCCGGGGATCACACCTGATGGATTAAGCTTCGATGGTTCCACCTGCGTGTCCTCGGGAGTATTCCTATTGGGCGAAGATGGAGGACCGGAGGCAGGGTCGCTGACTTATTCCGTAAGTTTCCCGACTGCCGGCAACTTCGAATTTGTTTGCCTGATTCACTCGGACATGACCGGAGTGGTCCATGTCGTGAATGCGTCTGAAGCCCTTCCCCACAGCCAGAACTTCTATCTTGCTCAAGCCCGGAGCGCGGGCGTGTTGTTGCTCGCGGACGCCGCTCGTCTCAGACCTTCTGGATCTGATGATGACGATCGTACACGGTCCAGTCATGTGGCCGTCGGAATCGGCACAATCGTAACCACGACCGGGGCCGGTTCACAGACGGCGTCACTCATGCGCCTCGTCCCGGACACAATTCACATACGAGTGGGGGACACGGTAGAGTGGACGAGTCTCGACCCATCGATAAACCATACGGTGACCTTTGGCGCGGAACCGGCCGATCCGCGGCCGGCTTCTGCCAACGTCTCCACGACTTCAGATGGGGCGAGAGAGGCTTTAATCACCTCAGCCACCGACGATGTCAACTCGGGATTCTTATCTCCCGCACCGCAAGACAGGGCGAACCTCGCACAGTCGACTCCGGGTGTAACGCGTTTTCGGGTGACCTTCTCCTCTCCTGGCACTTTTAATTACATCTGTGCCGTTCATGACCAGCTCGGGATGAAAGGGACGGTCATTGTTCAATGACCGGAGGTTTCACGTGAAATCTTGCTGTTATGCCTTGGTTTTCGTTTTGGCGTCTGTGGCGGTGGCGCAACAGAACAACCGCGATGCGTACCGGGGCGGCTTAGTTACGCCGCCTCTGCCGAAACCGCGATTTGTTCTCACTGATACTTCCGGTGCTCCGTTTGATTTCCGGGCTAGAACCCAAGGCTCGGTAACACTCTTGTTCTTTGGTTATACAAATTGCCCCGATCAGTGTCCCATGCACATGGCGAATATTGGTATGGCTCTGAAGAAACTGCCTGCCGGTATTGCCGATCAGGTGAGGCTCGTTTTCATTACCACCGATCCCGCACGGGATACTCCGGCGGTACTCCGCCGGTGGCTCGACAATTTCGATAAACGATTTGTCGGTCTGACGGGAGCCGAAGCCGCGCTCGATGCGGCACAGAATGCGACCGGGGTTCCTCTGGCCAGGAAAGCAGAGTCCCGCAACGGAAACTATGCAGTTGCGCACGCCAATTTTGTGGTCGCCTACACGAAAGACAATCTGGCCCACGTGATCTATCCGGGCGGCGTAAGTAAGGACGACTGGGTGCACGACTTGGCCATATTGATCAATGAGACTTGGTCAAGGCCATAGATCCACTACAGCCGAGCAGCGCAGCCGGTACCAGCAGGTGACATAGTAGAACCCCTTTGCCCGCCGCCGCTGAGCTCCCAATCCCCCAAAAAGGATCGAAAAATATCAAATTTTAAAAATATCTGAAACAGGCTGCTGAAAGACTCAATGTCTGTGGACGGAAAGGAAACGGTGACATACGGGAAGGTCACCATCCTTATGTAACGGTAATTATCACGTAAAACCTCCCGTCCTGTCCCGAATTCTTTCGATCAGGGATGTGGGGGCCACTCACTGCTTGTTTTGCGTGGACAACCAGGTGATGTCTTCGTGCCGGAGGATGTCACCGGCGCCCGACGCAAACGCTGCAAGGATAGAGGTCCCTTTGGAGCGATTAAGGCAAGGGCATTTCTCCTTACGTAACCCCTCTGAGCAGGCAATCCATTTCACGCCGCAAAATCTGCATCTTGCGACAAAGGGTGACACAGCGCCGGGGCAACCATGTAATCTGCTTAGCACGGCGAAGGTGGCTGTCTCTCGTTCATGCGGAATAATAAGCAAATGACTGCGTTGGCTCGTTTCAAAATCGTGGTCCTCGGCTGGGCAGGCGCTTCTGTGTTTTTTACAGCCGTTCTGGAAATCAGCGAACTCGGCCATAAACCCCTCGGCTTCGCCCTTTATTCCAACGCCGTGCATTTTGCTCTTTGGGCACTTGCGCTGCCACTTTTTATACGATGTATCCGGCGCTTCCCTCTGAAGGATCCAAAACGAATCCGGAACGCAGGGATCCGTCTGGTACTAATTGCGGCGGTCGCGCCCCTCGTTGCCTTTACGCACTGGGCCATCGTTTTCCCGACCTATTTCTCGTATCGTTCTTTCTATCCCGCATTTCAGGCCCTACTCCAATCCGAACGGGAACTGCTCCGGTTTCTTCCGAATGAAATCCTGATTGGAATCGTACTGCTGACTGCACTGGAAGCCTGGCAGGTGCTGCTGGATCTTCAGGCGGAACGAATGCGCGCTATGGACCTCGAGCGTCAGCTCGCAGTCTCACGCCTTGAAGCGCTTCAAATGCAACTTCACCCCCATTTTCTTTTTAATACCCTTCACACCATTGCGGGCCTGACCGTCGAAGAACCAGCTACGGCGCGCCGAATGGTGATTGCGCTGGGCGATCTTCTCCGCATTACTCTCAAGGACAATGGCGACCGGATGCGAACTCTCGCCGAAGAATTAGAATATTCGGATTTGTATCTTGGGATCGAAAAACTCCGGCTCGGAGACCGGCTGTTGCTCAACTATGAGATTGAGCCCGCAGCCACACGAGCCCTGGTGCCACAGTTCCTTTTGCAGCCTCTGTTCGAGAACGCGATTCGCCACGGCGCCTCGCAAATGACCGGCCCTTGCGAGATTTGCTTTAGCGCATCCTGTAAACCAGAAACCCTCAATATTACGATCCGGAACGATGGCCCCAAATGCGCTACCGGTTCTGCGCCGCCTCAGTTCGGCGTTGGGCTCACCAACACGATTAACCGTCTGAAGATCCACTATGGAGATTGCCATATGTTTCTCTATTCCGATCGGCCGGAGGGCGGAGTCCAGATCGAGATTTCCGTTCCATACAGTGAAGCTGGCGGTGGCGCCGCCGCAGTTGGCTCGATAAGAGAGTCTCCGTCAGCGAAGGATCCCATTGATCGGACCAGTAGAGCGGCGGCTCACACAATTGGTTACACCTAAGGATGGGGTTAAGATCGAGGGGTCATGCGGAACGGATCAGAGCCTAAGGCAGCGGCGGCGGGAATATTGGCCCGCGTCCTCATCATTGAGGACGAAGCGCATGCGCGTCATTATCTGCGCGAATTGCTCGAGGGCGAACCCCATGTGGAAATCGTTGGGGAGGGCTCAAATGGCATTCAGGGGGTTCAACAAATCCGGGAACTATCGCCGGATATCGTGTTTGTCGATATTCAAATGCCGGGTCTCGATGGGTTCGGAATGATTGATCAGATCGCCGGAGCCCGACCGCCTCTTTTTATATTCGTCACGGGTTACAGCGATTACGCAGTCAGAGCCTTCGAAATCGAGGCCGTAGACTACCTTTGCAAACCCTTTGATAAAGAGCGCCTTTCGATATCGATTGAGCGAGCGATTCGGAGACTGAACTCCACTGCCCCAGGCGTCGTCGACAGTCAATGGCTCTCCCGGCTCTCGATTAAAGATGACGAGCGCATCCTATTCGTTCCCGTCGACGAAATCATCTGGATTGAAGCAGCCAACAAATATGTTGTTGTCTACACACCGACTGGATCGCACATCTCGCGACAGACGATCCAGAGCCTCGAAGACCAGCTCAACCCAAGGGAATTCGTCCGAACACACAGATCGACTCTGGTACGAAAGGCCGCGGTGCGGGGCCTGCATCCGCTCTTTCACGGAGACTACATAGTGAAACTGGTAAACGGTGCCGAGGTCGCGTTGAGCCGTAGTTTTCGAGGATCGTTCTTTCGTGAAATGAGCCGCTAATTGCGGATTCGTCATCGGTGCCTGCTCCAGTCTAAGCGTGCCCGTGCATTTCTGCGCTGGTCCCCACCCAATCATCCCTTCGATCGAAGGCATCCGTGCACCTTCGTCTCCGGCCCCTCTGGCTCTACCATCTGGCCGCGATCATCATCGTGACTAGCGGGCCGAGAACCGATCAGATGAGCTGACAGGCTTCACGGAACGGGAGTGAATCCAACTCGCGCCACTAAACAGGCGACTCACTCCAAACCAGAAGCGGACCTCGTCTTCATTCACCTAGCGTGAGAGATAAAGCAAGGTGAACTGGAGGCGAAGTGAACAAGCAACCGTTCGGAGACAGTTGTGGATCGGCTGTAAAGGCCGTCATGATGACGGTCCAGAAGTGCGCGGTCCTTCTCGTGGGATTGTTACTTTCCGGAGTGGCTCTCGCACAGAAACCCTGCATTCGAGGGATGCGAATCGACGGTGTGATTACGGATCCGACCGGCGCGGTCATTCCCGGAGCACACGTGCAGGCCGGTAGCGGAGCAACGGGCCTAACCGATGCAACCGGCCACTATGCGTTCGCGTGTGTAGCCGTGACCTCAACCACAGTTACGGCAGATGCCGACGGATTTGCCCAAGCCATAGCCCGCGCACACACGCGTGCAGGCGGCACCGCGCATGTCAATCTCCAGCTTGCTGTGGCGTCGGTTGAGACCGATATCCAGGTGAACGGGAATGGGGCAGACGACGGCCGCACGGCGGGCACGACCGTACTCGGAACTGAGGCAGTGCAACGGCTCCCGGATGATCCGGACGAATTTCTTCGCGAGTTGCAGGCTCTTGCTGCGGCTGCCGGTGGGCCTTCTGGTCATGCTCTCGTCACGGTCGATGGATTTCAGAACAGCAGCGCGCTGCCCCCGAAGAGTTCCATCGCTTCCATCCGCGTCAATCCCGATTTGTTCTCTGCCGAGTACCAGACCGTGCCGTGGCTGGGCGCAAGGATTGAAATCGCAACCAAACCAGGCGCCGGACCGTGGCACGGAGCCCTGTTCTTTAATGAAAGCGCCAGTCCATTCAACGCTACGGATCCATTGTCAGTGGCTGCAACGCCCGCGAGCAGGCAGCGGTATGGTTTCGAACTCGGTGGGCCCTTGACGCAGAAGAAAAGCGATGTCTTTTTTGCGCTTGAAAAGCGCGATATCAATGAGTTCAGTGTCGTGGATGCGGTGACATTGAATTCAGGCGGAAATCCTGCGCCTGTGCAACAATCCGTACCCGCTCCCGAACGGCTTTGGATTGGTTCGGCACGCGCAGATTGGCAAATCACAGCAAATGATCTGGCAACGGTTTCTTTTGCCTCCAACGTCAACAATCTCGAGAATCAGGGCGCCGGCGGCCTGGTTCTTGCTGACGCCGGCTACAACAGCCTGATAAGCGAATGTGATCTACGCTTGCTGAATACGCAGACATTTGGCGCCAGTCTGTTGCATGAGACGCGGATCAGCTACTCCTGGAAACGCACAGAGCAGACGCCTCTTTCGATGGAGCCCGGGTTGCGGATCGCGGGCTATTTCACTGGTGGCGGGTCAACCGATGGAGATCTCAACAATCGTGAACGTGATCTCGAAGTAGATGACGATGCAGTGCTCACTCGAGGGCGGCATACCCTGAAGCTTGGGGTGCAGTCTTTCGTTGCATTCGTGCACGACTACGATCCGGACAGCTTCAACGGCGCATTCGTCTTTGGAGGAGGAGTCGCGCCTGTGCTCGACGCGAACAACAACCCAACCGGCGAAACCACGACGATCCCTGCTATCGAGCAGTACCGTCGCGCCGTTCTGAACCTCCCTGGCGGAAGGCCAACGGCCTTTCAGATAAACAGCGGAGTTCCTCTTGTGCCATTCACTCAATGGCAGCTGGCTCTGTATGCGCAAGACAGTGCCAGGCTAAACAATCACTTCACCTTGAATTCAGGCTTCCGATATCAGCTGCAAACCGCGCCCAGCAGCTTTGCGAACTTTTCGCCGCGGCTCGGCCTGAACTGGTCGCCCGGCAGGAAATCGACCTGGGTGATTCGCCTGCGAGCAGGATTGTTCTCGAGCGCGGTAGATCCAGCCTATGCACTGCAGGTCGATCGGTTGAATGGAATCCGGCAAAAGGAAGCGACGATTTATGCGCCAAGTTTCCAGAATCCGCAAACACCCGTTGCCGGTTCGATTCGTGCAAACACGTTCTGGCAGTTTGCGAATAGGTTCGCGCAAATACCCTCCTTTGGCTCTCAACTCGCAGTGGAACATGAGTTTTCACATCATTGGCACGCCGAGGGTGACTTCAACTATGGAGCGAACTGGAATCAGGCCCGAATAGAAAACATCAACGCTCCGATGGTTGCAAGCAGCTTCGGCGTTGCACCCGATCCAATCGCGGCTCTCCTCGCCCCGAGGCCGATTGCACCCAACGAGAACATCTTTCGTTACGAGAAGCTTGCCCATCTTCGTGGGAGATTCCTGGTGTTACATCTGCGGCAGGACGATTACAAGCGATTCGGCTTTTCCACCGTTTATGTACACATGACAGGCGTCCGATCCGATGGAGGCTTCCGCTCTGCCGACACAACCGGGGCAGCCAATCCACAGTCGAGCTACAGCCAGCAGGGTGAGTCGTCGCGAGTGGATTGGCAGACACCCAGCCTGTTCCTTCTGACGGGCAATGTGAAGCTGCCGCTCAAAGCCGAGCTTTCCACGGAATTCGACGCAAGCAGTGGCCAGCCATACAACATCACATCGGGCACAGATGCGAATGGCGACGGCGACTTCAATGACCGGCCCTCCTGGGCTTCGAGCCCCGGCCCAGGAGTTTACAGCACACGATTTGGGTTGCTCACCACCAACACGGTGAATGGCAATGTTCCGCGGAACCTTGGGACGATGCCCGGATTGGTCCATCTCGACATCAACCTAAGCCGAGCCTTCACGCTCCCTGGCGGCAAAGAGAATCCGCGCACGCTTAGATTCAACGCCCGTAGCGCCAATCTGCTGAACCACACTAATGTCACTGCGGTCAACACCATCCTCTCTTCCGGAGCGATTGGGCAGCCCGTTGCCGCCGAAACCGCTCGCCGCGTGGAACTGGGCATTCGTTTTGCGTTTTAGTTCTGTCCTGTCTGAGCCCGGCTTTAGCGAACTTAGTCCATCCGAAATCGATGATCTAATCCGCTAACTGGTTCGCGAACAAAATGTCTTTACCTTCAGACCATTGACTGGTTAAGCCGACTGTTGTCAACGCAAATTTGGGTCGGCCTGAGTCTGCAATTCAGAGGAAATTGGCTAAGAGCCACTAGGTAGCCGTGGCGATGTACCGGATGCTCAAGATTGAACCATGTTTCCCATTTTCAATGCATTACGGCTTTGACTCCGTTGGCCAATGCGAGTGAAACAACAGCGTTTCGGGCTCTACTTTCGACCCGCCATAGCGAGCCGGCGAATATCTGGGTACAGTGATCCCAACAGACTTGCATGAGGGTCCTCGACACAATTGCGCGCTTGCCACTTTTGATCGCGCTGGTCTTGATTCCGGCTATTTGCTGGAGCCAGATTGAAGATCGTTCCCAACCTCAGCGCACCATCCGTGGAGAGGTGGTCAACAGCATTACTGGCCAGCCGATTCCTAATGCTCTGGTGCAGATAAGCGGCCCGCACGCGGCCTTGACAGATCGTGACGGACTGTTTGAATTTCGTGACCTCGCCGGCGGCTCCAGCGGAAGTATCGCGGTTACCGCGACCAAGCCGGGATACTTTCCCGAACAGCCTGGAGCTGGCGATTCGAACCTGCCGGCCCAGGAAAACCACGACATCACCTTGAAGCTGATCCCGGAGGCTATTCTTTCCGGCACAGTCATCGATCAGAACGGCCAGCCGCTTCAGGGTCTACGCGTCCTGCTCAAGACGCTCCAGGTGCACGACGGGCTTAGACGTTGGCAACAGGCGCAGTCAAGAACTACAAGCGTGGATGGCGAGTTCCGCTTTGCCGAACTTAAGGCAGGCAAGTATTCCCTTGCTACCGCATTTGAGATCGATGGCTCGCCCGATGCCCTATCCTCGGTTGCTTTTGTCCCAGTTACCTATCCACCCCCGGGCGGGGATGAAGAAGCTGCCCTCACCCTCGCTCCGGGCGATCATATGGAAGTCAGCCTGAGTCCGCCGATGGAAAGAATCTATGCAGTGACCGGCCATGTGGATGGCCCACCTGCTCAGGGAGCAAATCTTGAGGTAGAGAGTAGCAGTGGCGGAATGATCAACCCGGTCGTCCGCTTCGATCGGCCGAACGGGTTCCGCGTCTTGCTACCCAGCGGTTCCTATCGGCTCAAATTGCATGCCTTCGTCGCCAACCAACAACTCGTGGGCACACGTGAAATTTCGATCCGAGAAGCTCCAGTCAGAGATATCTCGATTCCGCTGGCGCGGCTGGCCACCATTCCGGTCGAGGTCGAATACCAAGCCGTAAATACGTCCTCTGAAGGTGCGCAGCAGCCTCTTCCTTTCTTTCCGAATGTCTCTCTTGAAAACACCGACCCGGCTGGTTCAGCCAGGACGTTCAACGCTCAGCCATCGCCACCCGCAAGTTCGCCGGAAGATTCACTGTTTATTCGAGATGTCGAGCCGGGCCATTACCGTCTGCAGGCGAGGCCGCAGCCACCCTGGTACCTGGCGTCGGCCTCCTGTGGCGGTCTCGATCTGACATTTGAGCCGCTGGGAATTGCAGGCACCGCCGCCGGGTGCACCATTCACGTCGTGATGCGCAATGATTCCGCCACGCTGAAGTGGTCCATCCGCTCCAATGGCCAATCAAGCCGGGCAGGTCCGGTTTTTGTCTATGCCCTGCCACTCGGAAATTTGGTCCAGTCCATGTCCGGCGCGAATGCGCAGCCGCAAAGTGCGGATCTCGCGGCCGAAGGATCCTTTGATGGCCTGGCGCCGGGGCGCTACCTGGTCATTGCGCTCGACCACGCCGAGCCATTGCCGTATCGGGAAGTGGGTGGGGCTCAGCGGTATTTGTCTCTCGGCCAGGAAGTCACGCTCACACCAAATGGTAAGTCGGAAGTCCAACTGGATGTGGTTGCCGGAGAACCATAGTTGCTCTGTTCCCGAAACCAGCCCGGGAATCTGTCTCGTCGCGTGCTTTTGCAGACGGTGTTACTTACGTTTGCGCTCGTTCCGTGGGCAAAAGCAGCGCAGCAACCGGAGCAGATTGCTCGCGCCTGGCGCATCAGCGGCAAGGTAGTGGACGCGCGCAGCGGCGCGCCCCTGACTCGATGTTCGGTGCAGATCGACCCGGTCGCGGACGGTGGTGCATCGCAAACGCTGGCAACGGGAGACGATGGTCAGTTCCTCTTTGACGGCTTGGCCCAGGGAAAATACCAGCTCACAGCCAGCAAACGCGGCTACCTCACGCAGGCTTACGAGGAGCATGATAATCTCTCGACCGCAATTGCTGTGGGGCCCGAACTCAAATCTGAAGGGCTTATCTTTAACCTAATTCTCCAGGCCGTTATTTCCGGCGTGATCACAGACGAACGCGGCGAGCCGGTGCGCGGGGCACAGGTGCGACTCTTCAAAGATCAGGACCACTTGGGTTTGCGATCCACCGAGCAGAGCCAGGCGGTTGAGACGGATGACCGCGGCACCTACGAGTTATCCCACATCGATCCGGGCAATTATTATGTCGCCGTTTCAGCTCACCCTTGGTATGCGCAACGAGCACAGCCTACGCAGTCTACTGATCAGCAGGAAGATGATTCCTCCGCGCTCGACGTGGCGTATCCCACCACGTTCTATCCCCAGGTGACGGATTCGGACGCAGCCACGCCGATTCCTGTTAAAGGCGGCGAGCGGATCCAGGCTGACATAACGCTGACCGCCCAGCAGGCCGTGCGCTTTCGCATCAGGCTGCCGGTTCAGGACCCCGAGCATGCAGGCGCTTACAGCGTCGCCATATCGCAATCTCTCTTTGGTCAGATGGAAAACGTGGGCGCGCCAACGCAAAGTGTACGCGACGGGGTGATGGAAATCGCCGGCGTGCTGCCTGGGCATTATGAGTTCACCCTCACGCACACGGAACCAGGCGGCTCTCCGCCAGAGACGACCCGCTTTTCAGGGGAAGTGACCGGTGGCTCGACCGAATTGGTCCCAGGCGACGCTGAGAGCGAAGTGACCGTGGTGGGCAAGGTGACCTCGCTCGATGGCAAAATCCCCTCAGGCATCATTACCTTCCGGCCCACGCAACAGCGCCACCTCTACGCCGCCGGACTCAACCAAGCCGGGGAGTTCAACGTAAAAGTCCCACCCGGCGACTACGAAATCGTCGGCCAGATCCCCCAAATGTACCTGGCACGCATCAGGTCGCAGGACGGCGAACTGAAAGGCCATGTCTTGCCGGTCAGAGCCGGCAGCGCTCCAAAACTGGAGATCATCGCGAGCCGAGGTTTTGGTCAAATCGACGGAGTCGCCGAACGTGGCGGCCAACCCGTCGGCGGCGTCATGGTCTTGCTCGTACCCGACGATAATCCTATCCTCTTCCGCCGGGACCAGAGCGACTCTGACGGCACTTTCACTCTCGGGAACATTGTTCCCGGACGTTATCGTTTGCTGGCAGTGGAACGAGGGTGGGAACTCGAATGGGCCAACCGCAATGTACTCGACGCCTTCCTCAAGAAGAGCATCCCCATTGAAGTCCATGTCCACGACAAATTGACCGGAACGGTCGAAGTCCAATCGCGCTAGTTAGCTGAAAGGAGCCGGACGAAAGGAGCCGATGACACGGACGGGAAGTTCACCATCTTTCTGTAACGGTACTTATCACGTATACCTCCCGTCTGTCAGACCTTTAGTTGTGTAGCTGTCGTTGTTCTAGCAGGGGCGCGGCTCGTCTGCCCGCCGGGTTTTGTCGATAAAACTAACGTAACCACTACGGTTAGTATAATTCCACTCTTCTCCTGAGCATAAAGCCGGGTTAGAAGTCCACCCGCAGGCCGAATTGCATCCTGCGGGTAGGTGGCAAACTCCGTTGCCCACGATTATGAGGCTAGTGGGTCCGTAGTGGGAGCACCGGTACGAGAACCTTTTAGCAGAGACTCAAACTTGTTAAGGACAGCGGTTTTCATGGGTTCTGAAACAGCGAAGGTGGCGTTCTTTGAGTTCGGTTCGCGTTGGTACGGATTTAGGAGCGGGAATTCTATTCAGAAGGCCTCAAAACTGTTGACCTGCCCGTTTATCATTCATTATCGGGGACTAAAGAGGGCCGCTTTAGTCCCAGGTTTCTGGAGAGCGCCTGACGCCCCTTTCGGGTCGTCGCTTTGGGAGAAACTTGAGTGAAGTTTCTGAGGAGAGGCTGCGACGTATACTCATCTGGTACGGCCCGTATTCCCCGAACCAAATAACTAAAGGCGGCGCCATCATGGGTGATTTCCGGCAAGACCTCCGCTACTCCCTCCGCATGCTCGTCGCGAGCCCTGCCTTCACCATCACCGCCATCGCCGCCATCGCTCTCGGCATCGGAGCTAACACCGCTATCTTCACCGTCGTCAACGCCGTCCTCCTTAAGCCACTCACTTATCCCGAGCCCGACCGTATGGTGCAGTTCATGAACACCTTTCCGCAGGGCAAAAGCCCCGTCGGCTCGCCGGTTAACTTCAATACCTGGAAAGCCCAGACCAGCGTCTTTCAGGATGTCACTGCCTACGATTTCGGTGGCCCCGGCTTCAACCTTACCGGCGCCGTTCCCGAACAGGTCCACGGCATCCACGTTTCCGAAGCGTACTTCCGCCTCTTCGGCGCGCCCGTCATCCTCGGCCGCAGCTTCACTCCGCAGGAAGATTCTCCCAACGGCGGCCACGTCGTGGTCATCAGCTATGGCTTCTGGCAGCGCAAGTTCGGCGGCAACCCCACCATCGTCGGTACCACCGTCTCCCTCAGCAACGAGTCCTACACCATCATCGGTGTCCTCGGAAAATCCTTCGCCACCGATCCCGAAGCCGACATCTGGGTCCCCTTCCAGATCGATCCCATCAGTACCAACCTCGGCCACTATTTCCTTGTCGCCGGCCGCCTCAAGCCGGGCGTTAGCCTCGCCCAGGCCAACGCCCAGCTCAAACTCGTCGCCGGCCAGTATCGCCGCCTTCATCCCGAAGATATGGACACCAAAGCCAGCTTCGGCGTCCAGCCTCTGCGCGACTCCATCGTCGCCGGCGCTCGTAACTCCCTCCTCATCCTCCTCGGCGCTGTGGGCTTCGTTCTCCTCATCGCCTGCGCCAACGTCGCCAACCTTCTCCTTGTCCGCGCCACCGGCCGCAAGCGTGAATTCGCCATTCGCGCCGCCATGGGCGCGCGCCGCGCACGCATCATCCGTCAGCTGTTGACCGAAAGCATCGTCCTCTCCCTCGTTGGCGGCATCCTCGGCCTCATCCTCGGCTACGCCGGCGTTCGCGCCCTGCTCGCTGTCAGCCCCGCCGGCCTTCCCCGCATCGGCGAACATGGAGCCGCCGTCGGTGTCGACTGGCGCGTCCTCGCTTTCACCCTCGCCATCGCCCTCCTCACCGGCATTCTCTTCGGACTCTTCCCCGCCATCGGCGCCTCACGCCCCGATCTCAACACCACCCTTAAGGAAAGCAGCAATCGCTCCGGCAGCGGCTTCCGCCAAAGCAAGGCCCGTTCCCTGCTTGTCATCAGCGAGGTCTCTCTCGCTCTCGTCCTCCTCATCGGAGCCGCGCTCCTCATCCGCACCTTCATTGCTCTTCGCCAGGTCAACCCCGGCTTCGATCCCCGCAACGTCCTCACCCTCGAAATGTCCCTCACCGGCGACCAGTTTAAAAAGACCGCCGGCGTCGCCCTGGTCGCCCACAACGGACGCGAGCGCCTCAATGCCATCCCGGGCGTCGAAGTCTCCGCCTTCACCTGCTGCCTTCCTCTCCAAGGCGGCTACGGCTTGCCCTTCAACATCATCGGCCGCGCCCCTGAAGGCAAATCTCCATGGAACGGCGGCGCCGGGTGGATGAGCGCTTCCCCGGGCTACTTCGCCGTCTTCCACATTCCCATCCGGCGCGGCCGCGTCTTCACCGAGCAGGACACCGGTTCCGCTCCTGGCGTCGTTCTCATCAACGAGACCATGGAGAAAAAATACTGGCCCAAAGGCGATCCCGTTGGCCAGCAGCTCCTCATCGGCAAAGGCGTCGGCCCCCAGTTCACTGAGCCCGCCCGCCAGATCATCGGCATCGTCGGCGACATCCGCGACGGTGGCCTCAATAACGATCCCCGCCCGCTCATGATCGTCCCCAGCGCACAGGTCGCTGACGGCATGACCGCCCTCAACTCCAACATTGGCCCCATGGTCTGGCTCGTCCGCACCCACGGCGATCCCCACCAGTACATCTCCGCCATCACCAATCAGCTCCGCCAGGTCAGCGGCGGATTCCCCGTCGCCCGTGTGCGTCCCATGACCGAAGTTGTCGCCCAGTCCACCGCGCGCCAGGACTTCAACATGCTCCTCCTCACCATCTTCGGGGCCTCCGCACTCATCCTCGCCGCCATCGGCATCTACGGCCTCATGGCCTACTCCGTCGAGCAGCGCACCCAGGAGATGGGCATCCGCATGGCTCTCGGCGCCGATCGCTCCCGCATCCGCTCGCTCGTCGTCTGGCATGGCATGCGCCTTGCCATCGTTGGCATCGTCATCGGCATCGGCGCGGCCTTCGGGCTTACCCGCTTCATCGCCAGCTTCCTGTTCGGCGTCAAAACGTGGGATCCCTTGGTATTTGTAACCGTCCCGATCATATTAGGGGTGGTCGCGCTCCTCGCCGTCTGGATGCCTGCCACCCGCGCTTCGCGCCTCGACCCCCAGCAGGCGCTTCGCATAGAGTGACCGCGCTCCCAGTAACTACACTCGGGCAAGATCAATAAACGCTCGCGACGGGTCCGTGTGGATCAGCTTCACCCGCACCACGTCACCCACATCGAGCCCATGCTCGCCCTCGACCACGCGCCCTTCAAACGGTGGCTCGATCACTCGCGCATAGACGCCCTTATCACTCGAGCCCGTAACGACGGCCTTGAAGTTTTCGCCCACGTGGCCGCTCATCGCCACCGCCGCCACGCGCTTCTGCATCCTGCGCTCAATCTTCCGCAATGCTTGATCTGCCTCGTTGCAGTGCTCAGCGATAGCCGTCAAGTCCCCATCCGTATAGGGTGGAGGCGCGTTGTCCATCATCGCGTGCAGGATACGCTGAGTTACCAGGTCCGGGAACCTGCGGTTTGGCGCGGTCGAGTGAGTATAGTCGCGCGCCGCTAAACCAAAGTGCCCCGTCGGGTCATCATCGGCCCGCATCAGCATGTACTCACCCGGCCCCAATAGCTTGATCACCGCCACGGCCAGGTCCGGATAATGATCCGGATCACTCTCCCGCTGCGCCTGCAGGAACCTATTCAACTCTAGTGAATCCGGCTGCTCCGGCAGTGTCCTCCCTTTTAGCTGCGCCAGCGCGACGATGCGACTCCAACGCTCCGGGGTCTTCACTACACGCTGCAATCCACTGCGCCCGCCTTTGCGCAGCGCACGGGCCATCACGCCATTCGCCGCTACCATCAGATCTTCGATCAGGTCCATCGCGCGATTCTGTGTCACTTCATGCACGCTCGCGATGCGGCCATCCATCAACACCGGCTCAGCTTCCGCTTTGTGGAAGTCCAGGGCTCCTGCAGCGATCCTCGCGCGATGCAGTGCCTCGGTGGCTTTATCCTGCAACTTAAGCTGCTCCGCAAGCCAATCTGCAGGCAGGTGGCTATTCCCATCCATCTTGCTCAACGCAGCTTCATCACTGTCGTGCTCGCGCGCGCTGTCAGAGCGGAGATTTACGACGTTCTTCGGGTCGTTGCCGCCCCCCGCAAGCCACGGTCCTACGCGTGAGTACGCTAATTGCGCGCGGTTCCTGACCCACGACCGCGAAACCGCCTCGTCGAGCAGTTCGCCATTTGCAGCCACAGTAAAGCTCATCATGATCGCCAGGCGATCCTCGTTTTCATTCAAGGATGTCAGCCCCGCTGAAAGCTCGAATGGCAGCATCGGAAAGTTCTTCACCGCGGTATAGATCGTCTGAGTCTGATTCTGCGCATGCTCGTCGATCGGCGACCCCTTCTCGATCGCTGCGGCGACGTCACCGATCGCTATGTGCACACGGATCCCCGCCGGCACACGCTCGGCCACCTCAATCTGGTCGAGATCTTTCGACGTGTCGTTGTCAATTGACGACCAGCCCAGCGTACGCAGATCGGCTGCGCTCTTAGCATCACGCCAATGCGCGATCCCTTGCTCAATCTCTGACACCTGCTCCTGTACGGTGTGGCCAAATTCCGGCTTGAACCCGGCCTCGTGCAGCTCCTCTACGGCCGCTTGTGCCAGATCGAACCCGTGCTCCTCACGTGCAAGCGCCTCACCGCGCCCCAGCGGTTCCCGCCTTCCATGCTCCATGCGATCCCAACGTTTCTCTGACATACCCGGCAGACTACCATGCTCCGTGCATCCCGCTGTGAATACCAGATCTGCAGCAGAGATTCAGGATCAAAGGCGTCCGGAGCCTGCAACGGAAGACAAAAAGTCACAAACTCTGAGGACGTGGGATCTTGTACAGCCCCTTTGCCGCTTGAATCCTTTCGGCGACGAACCTTTCGGGGATGGGGAAGGTGTGAAGAAATGGTCTGACTGCCTATTTCGCCTTTGGAAAGCTATGCAGTTGCGGACCCACGGTGTTTGAGTAATTGTAACTGTGACGGCGGTCGTCATTCATGGTCCAGAACATCGCGCCGGTCATTCCCGGGTAGCCGGCCGGGTTGCGCAGCTTGTACGTGGTGCCAGCGGGCGCGCTGCCGGTGATGATGTACTTCATCGCCTGCATGACAATGGCAGGCGTGGTATCCGGCGTAAGGAAGCCGACCGCAACCTTCTCGGGAGGCATGGGCGGGAAGAAGTGCTTCGGATCGCCGCCCACGTTGAAGCCGTGCAGCAGGAGCTCCGTCATGGCTGCGTGGTAGTCCACGCTGCCCGGCTGGTAGATTTCGCCATCGAGACCCTCGAGCGGCGGCGTGTTGTAATCCTGCACGTCGACGAAGGAGAGTATGTCGCGGATGGCGTAGGTAATCGCCAGGTACGAACCGAATTGACCGCCGTAGCTTGGGTAGCCGGCGGGGATCTGCGTTCCCTCAGGCACCAGGCTGATCATGAACTGGGGGCCGAAGTGATCGTGTAACTGGTGGAGGGCTGAGATCAGGTTCACGATCGAAGGCGTGGTGGGATGCGTGAAGTCCGTGTCCCCTGGATCAATCGAGAGCGAAGGGCTTTCAAAGTCGATGTCGATGCCGTCGAAGCCGTATTCGCTGACAATCTGCGTGACCGTCGAGACATACACAGGCACGCGTTCCGGGTCAGCGAGCGTGAAATGCTCGCCTCCTCCGCCTAGCGAGATCATGAC
>DASRRN010000216.1:0-4140 GCA_035695685.1 Acidobacteriaceae bacterium
GCCTGGTCGAATAGAACCGCGGGCGCGCAAGCGCCGCCCCAAACCCTACCAGTGGCTGAAGGTGCCACGTGCGAAAGCCCGGCGGCAGGTGCGCTTGTATGGCTATCTTCCAAACCCTTCATCGTAAGTAAGTGCCATTGACCTTAAGGCCGAAACTCGCCTCTAGGGACATTTTGGTCTCGCCTGGGAGCGCCGTCTTCGTTCAGCACTCGCAAGTCCGCAGCGCATCAAGGAAAAACGTGCTTGGGTACGATGCAGGCGCCTCGAGGTCACTTGTTGGCGAATACGACGGCTCAGGGAACCTGATCCAGGAGACCGTCTGGCTTGGCGACATTCCGGTAGCCACTCTCAGCTCGACACCCCCAGGGAGGTCATCCGCCCGGCTGACAACGCCCTGATGTGGACCTGGTTCACCAGGCCGTTCGGCAGCGAGGCTCCAAACACGAACCCGCAAGGAATCGGCACCTTCACCTACGCTCTGCGCTTCCCGGGGCAAATCGCCGGCGCCTGGGGCAGCACCTATCAACCTATCAGAACTATTTCAGAGACTAGTCAGACCCGATAGGACTGAACGGAGGGAGTTATTCGACTTACGCCTACGTCGGCGGGGACCCAGTTTTGCGCACTGACCCGTTGGGGCTAACATGGGGTGATGATTGGAGCATGTTTTGGCACTGGGCACCTGGCGCTGCACCTCCAAATACCCTTTATGGCCCGGGAACAAGCCAGTCGAATGACATGATGCAATCGCCTGGTGTGGCTAACGCAATCAACTACTTCAATCAAAAAGAATGCCGGTAAATGTCCGGACCAGCGGGCTCCGGTGATGGGCTACGGTTACAAATTCGGCCTAAATGGCCTCTGGAAAGCAGGATTGAATTCCACTCAGCAATTTGTAGGAACATACAGCGTGGATTTTTACCCGAGCTCACGCGGCACTGTCACGATTTATATTTATAACACCACGAGCATGACCTCGCTTCTCTACGGGATTTATCCGAACTTGTTGAACCCACCGAATGGGTGGCCTTTGGGAAATGCCTCTCAAGAGTATGAAGGAGTGGCGCCAGCCTCGCCAGGAGCAAATAACTGCGGCTGCAAGAATGGGAGCCAATAGGCTCGCTGATGGTGCGACAGCAATGATGAGGATAGCTACTGCTTTTGCGATTGCCATGTTGACCGGCTGCGCAAGTCATTACTCTGCCGGAGACCTTGCTGGGAGGTATGTGCTCTCTGTTG
Source organism: Acidobacteriaceae bacterium (assembly GCA_035695685.1). Lineage (GTDB taxonomy): Bacteria > Acidobacteriota > Terriglobia > Terriglobales > Acidobacteriaceae > PALSA-350. The sequence continues at coordinate 1,240 of DASRRN010000216.1, forward strand.
ACGGGGGAATAGACCCAATCCAATTGGGCGCCAACGGAACATACACTCACATTTATAAAGCGAAAGGCGGGCAAATAGGTCATCAAGAGGGCTCATGGTCGCTCGAAGATTTGCAGGCCGGGCCAACTGTTGCGCTCGCTAACTTCCGTCCTCTTCTCACGGAAAATGTTCGAGGACGATGATTTTATCTTCTGCTTGTGAAGAAATCGTTTGGAAGAGTTTATCTGATCACCAACATTGATCTGGGTGAAGGCTACAAAAGAGAGCCTTAGTGTCCGGGGATATAGCTCGGATGGGGCCCGTGGTGGGCGAGCCAAGATGCACAGCGTGACTTCGGCGCAGCTATGGGTCGTGACCCAGTTCTTTGAAGTCGAGCAAGTGCGGAAGGCTGCGGTCGATGCACTCAACTACATAAACACGCTGGGTGACTGCCACACGAACGAGTACGCCGGTTTGGTGTACAAAGACTGGTCTCCATTTGGCCCTCCGACATTCACTTATGACCAGCCACCAGAACTCGGGCCGGCAAGTGGGGTCATGCCACTCAATGCCAACTCTCCACGATACACAAGCCATGTTTTACAACCACCCGTCTCTCCTGGGAGACGACTCCGATAACTATTCTCCGACAGATGACGACACAGCTGACCACGATAACATTCCATCCTATCTGGAGATCTCGAGCGGAATTGTAAAGCGATATACGCCGAAGCCGGGAAATCCTCGGGGCGGTGCGATTGATACAGTGGGCAAGACGAACAGTTCGTGCGCGGCGCAGTAAGCTAGAGGAGGTTGCGCATATGAGGTCAACATGGCGATGGGGGCTGCGGGCGTTTCTAGTAATTATTATCATCAGGACTGGCCTCCTTCCAGGTTTTGCTTGCGCAGATGAAGAGGGGAGAATGCCACTTACACATCTGCAGCTTGATTCAAAGGGTTTAGACAATTCGGGGCCAGTTCAGTTGAAGCAACGCAATCTGGGAGCGGGCTAACGGATCTCAGGGTGTCCGCGTTCGGAAAGACTCAAGCAGCAGCGCCCGCTCAGCTCACCACACTAGGCAGAAAGGTCATAAATAGTATTGGCATCACATTCTCACATGGCTGCGCAAACGTCGGCGGGAGGAGCATATACCTACCTCTTTGTGAAGGTTTTTCCTCCGGCGTTCACGTCCTTGCAGTAGTTACAATTACAGAAACCAAGGGAATTCGCATCAATGCTGGTAAAACCGCGGAGCCACAGGCAACGTTGTGTTTGTTTCGCAGCCGTTGTCCCCAAGTGCGCTCGTGCCTATGAACCGCCGGTCGATCAATACGATCAAGCCGATCCATTAGGGTTGGCAGGAGGCAGCTACTCGACGTACGCCTATGTTGGCGGGAATCCGGTTTCCCGTGTGGATCCTTTTGGCCTGAAGATTGTCGTAAATGGTCCTCCAGCCGACTACAACACAGCGACCGCTTACCTCGACCAGGATTCCGGGATGGCGCAGATCATCAATGATCCCAACGATTCGTCGACCGTCTACAACATAGATTACATAGATGACGGCAACGATCGGTACGATCCCATGACGAACACGATTTACTGGGACGCCACAAGCGCCATTCTGACAACGTGCGGCGGCAAGCAGACGCTTGCGCTAGGGCTTGGCCATGAAATGGCACATGCCGACGCAAGCTACGGGGATCGACTGATCGGCTGGATACCCTGGCCTGGTTACGACAATCTCGAGGAGCGCCGCGTGATTACCGGGCCTGAAACAGATGCCGCCCGAACATTAGGCGAGGGAATCACTACAGATCACGGTGGAACCGCCTACACAGTGTCATCCCCCACAGGGAGGTAGCCGTGAGAGCCGTAGCTATGCTGGCATTTTCGCTTTTGGCCGTGACTTCATTGTCCTATTCCCAAGGTATGCCCGTGAACGCGGTACAGTCTCGGATCAATACGCTCGCGAGCGATCTACGGTCCAATGGAATTGAACAGGTAGAGGTCTTGCGGATACCGCCTCGGGTACTGACGCGCACGCGAGTAACACCGGCGATGCTGGAGCGGGGCTACCACTACAAGCTCACTATCCGAGACCTTCGCGGAGGGGCTTACCAGCCAGATCTGCTTGCCGCCGTAGCGGCAACAGTCGTACAGCCTGCGGAGGATATGGGAGACTTGCGGTGGGGAATCATCTTCTTTGATACCAACGGACAGCGGGTCGCCTCGCTTTACTTTGACGCCTCGGGACACCGCGGAGCGGTTGACTCGACTCCCGTCTCGTTCCAGGGCGGTATCGGTGAGTGGCTGAGTACGAATTTCTCTAAGGCCTTCCGGTAAAGGCGTTCTTCGATCCCGATGGCGGCACCGGGTGACATCGCCGGGGTCCGAGTCGCGGCGAAACGGCCCAGCTCTCGTCCCCGATGTATAACAAGAGTCGTCGGCCGAGACCTCAGCGTGAGCCGCTGGCTTCTTGGAGGTGTCGGAGAGGTCGGGCGAAGTATTCCTGGTCTCTCCCCGAGGCGGCGTGTTCTCCTGAGAGCGCTCCTCATCACCCAGCGCGTACGGTGTGCCGGCCGCCAGAAACTGCCGCGGAGTCGCAATGGCTCCACGCTTGACACTGCGAGCGGCGCGCCTTCCGGCGATGACCCGTCTCCTGCCCCGAAGTTGAGTGGGCTGAGAGTGTGCTGCTGGTTGGTTTCGAGCTGTTGGTAGAGTACGCCACGCCCCGGAGCGGGGTCAAACAGGTACTCAAAAAGCAACTTCAGCGGGTCGTGCCGCCGCTTCTTGCGACCCGAAATCCCGTAAGCACTTGAAGCCTCGAGGGATTGGCAGCGCACGCCGTCGGGGCGATCGGCGCCTGAGCGGTTTTTACGGTGAGTCGTGCCGGGATACGTTCGGATCGCCGACGGCGG
>DASRRN010000217.1:0-2744 GCA_035695685.1 Acidobacteriaceae bacterium
CGTTTTTGCAACGAAAATGCCCGGTGAGAGGGGACTTTTCTTGATGAAAAGCTCCGGTGAGATATCTTTCCCTGGCTACACGTGTTGTGAAAAACGCTTTTGCCGACGTTTCCGAGCGGCTGAGCGAGAGGAATAAAAAAAACGTACCTCAGGGGCTAAAGCCCTCATCTTTTCGATTCTTGTACGGCACGGCTGAAGCCGTGCCCTTCGTACAGAGAGACTTTTTCCGTAGCCTGTTTAGTCCCTGCTAGGGTTGCGTTCGAAAGATATGCGAGGTTGCGGACGGACGACAAAAGGCGCGACAAGACTCCCGGCGATCCCGTAACGAGAGTCGAAGAGATCACCAGATACTTATCGAGTTTGTATCTTCTTCTTGCAGCTGAGAGAGCCTCGCAGTAAGTCGGACCAAAACATCCGGCGTGGTGTCTAAGTAAGCATAAGTTCGAATGGATCGAGGCAAGGTGATGTTTGAAAACTCTTTGATGGAGTCAGATAACAGAATAAGGGCGAAGAGCAGGTGGTCGCTTCTTGCCTTCCTGGTCAATGGCGGAGCATTGCTCGTACTTATCATCTGGCCGTTGTTGCATCCTGAGGCATTGCCTACGCAGATGATGGCCACACTCATGGTTGCTCCCTCGCCACCGCCGTCGCCTCCTCCTCCAGCGCCGGCGTCTCGGGTTCAGATCAAATCTGAAATGCTGAGCAACGAATTACAGGCGCCGAGCAGGATCCCGAAAGAAATCAAACAAGTGAACGAAGCGGCGACCCCGCCCTCGATGGTGGGTGTTCGAGGCATGGAAGGTCTAAGCAGCGGTATGCCTGGCATCATGAGCGCCTTTATCGACAATGTCGGGGCCCGCCCGGCCGTGGTAGTTAAACGGGAAGTCCGGACGAAACTAAGCATCTCATCCGGCGTGATGGTCGGCAACTTGCTCGAAAAGACTGTGCCCCAATACCCCGCGATTGCCAAGGCAGCCCGCATTCAAGGAACCGTTGTCTTGCAAGCCACGATATCCCAAAACGGTTTGATTCAAAATCTCAGAGTCATCAGTGGCCCTCCCATGTTACAGCAAGCAGCCATAGATGCGGTCCGTTCCTGGCGGTACAAACCTTATCTTCTCAACGGAGAACCCGTTGAAGTAGAAACCACGATCAACGTGGTCTTCAACCTTGGCGAATGACTCAATGACTCATGTTTTGCTTGGCCGGCCGAAGGAGCGCAGTCTGCGCAAACACATAAACAACCGGGCTGGTCAATACTGCGATTGCGAGCAGTTGGGTGATGCCGACGTTCCACGCTTCGGCGTCTTGCGCCAGTTGCAATAGCGTCAGCGCCGAGCCACCGCGACTCCAGTTGTTCACGGCGGCTTGATCCCAGCCGTGCGTCCAAAGCGCAAGACCGCCTATTGTTATTGTCCACAGAGCCAACAGAACCATGCGAGGAGGCTTTTTACTCAGAACCTTCGAACTTTGGCGAATACCGCAATACACAGGGAGCAAAACGAATAGGAAATCAATCAGAAGGGGCAACCATGGCCACCCCGTCCACCAGGAAAGTACAGTAGAAAACAACCATCCATCGGTGGCCAAGTTGATATAGAGTCCGACGAAGAGGGTTCCACTTACCCAGATGGTTCGTCGCGACAACGTGCCCAAGGCAAACCCGCTGGTCCAGGACCAGGTGACGAGCGCTGCCGCTTTGAAGCAAAATCCAGAAAGAAGTGCACCCGAGGACAATCCGGTCCGGTAAGAGATGCCGTGATGCAGGTTCATCCACAAGCTAGGCCAGATGCCCATGGTTAGCCCGGCACATAGCCTTGCCAGCAGCGGACAAACGGGAATAATGATTGCAACCAAGACGAACCAGGGAGCCCAATGTGTCCAAAGTCTTAATTGCCGTCGCAACACTAAGCCCATAAGGCTCTTCACTACTTGACGATCGGCCAAGGCTAACTCGGCGTAATCTCCGCAGACAGCTTCGCGTTCTTCGGGGTCGAGTAATGCGGAGAGCGCATCCCTGACTCGGGCCGACAAAGAGCTCACCTTCGTACCCTCGCTCGATCGGCCTGCCATGATGTCCCATGGCTTACTGTTAGCACCGCTTCGTAAAAGGCAGTCGCTGCTTCAATTCCCTTGGCCAAGACACGCACCATTCGCTTGGATCGGCCTCCGCGTTCTGGAGTCGGGTTGCCCATCCAGGTCTGGATCATTCCCTTGGCTTCAAGACGGTCTAACGTTGTATAGAGACCCCCGATGGAACACTGTCGACGTGTGGCGCTTTCGATTTCCTGCACGATGGCGGCGCCATAAGCGTCATCGCCCAGGCGGACTGCTGCAGCAAGGATGAGATATTCAAATTCACCGAGCATCGTTTCCTTACATTGTGATACTAATTGCAGTGGGAGTCAAAACCGACTCACCGATTCCCTCCCTGGGAGCCTTTCCATGAAGTCGATTCGTAACCATGCAACCTTGTCAAGCAACCCTCGGTCGAACGCAAAACCTCTCCGGATTGCAATGGTGGCTTTCGCGCTAGGTTTGTCTGTCTGTACTCTGCGAGTGTCGCCGATCCGTGCTGAGGGCGCTGCTCAAACGCCAAAGACTGCGACCGACACGTTGGTGCCGGAGGATCAACGCAAGACAGCGCCAGGATTTTCTCTCGCTGGTGCTGATGGAAGACCAATCAACCTGGCCGACTATCGAGGCAAAGTTGTGCTCCTGGATTTCTGGGCTACCTGGTGTGG
>DASRRN010000218.1:0-7471 GCA_035695685.1 Acidobacteriaceae bacterium
TGGGGACCAACAAAGATCTGGGCTGAAGAGGGTGCGGGAGAGCTTCAGACTTATGAAAGGAGGTATCCATCGGAAGACACGGGTACCCGCCTGGAAATTCGTACGAAAAACGCCTTTCTCCTGCTGCAAAACTGACCCGAATCCGCATATATATAGGTGTGTCCACCAATAACTTTGTGTTGTTCGAAATCATTTGCCGGCCACGTGAGCGGATGATGCATGAAACGCCGTCCGCCAGAACGGCTCCGTGGGCAAATTATCGGACAACCTCTTGCCTGGATTCGGACTTACCACGCATACCACGCACCCTTTTCGTCGGACCTTACCACGCATACCACGCATATCACGCACCATTTCCGTCGGCGACTTTTCACCACCCTGGAGGAGGCGAAATACACGCGCACGTTGTTATTTGCCGATTTGCACTGAGCCGAGCTTCCTATAGTGCAGCGCTGGTTGACCGGTGATCCTGGAGAAGGTCTGGGGGGGGTTCGCCATATCGGCCCGCGCAAGCAGGTACGATTCGCCCTTACGGACGGATACCCGAAGCGTAGAGTCCTCGCTGCTCATTGCCGTCTTTCCACGCGCGTCCGTAACCTCCACCCGTCGACCCGGCCAGGGATTGCGGATGCGCAGGGTTTCAGTGGCTCCGGCTTGGATGGCGACAGTGGTAGGCACTCCTGCCCGAACCTGGACGTCGACTCGGGTGCGATTGCGAACCCACACGCTGCCGTCGAAGTTCCATTCCGCCGGCACTGCTGGTGCAATGCGGATCAATCCGTCGTAATCCTGCACCAACGCCTCCGCGAGGGCAAGTGCCACTATGCCTTCCTGCTCCACATAGAACTCACCGGCGGGGCCGCCCCAATTGGCGAAGCCGTTTATGAACTGCTGGTATCTCTCGGTCAAGGAAATCAGGGTCGAACGTACTTCGGTGCTAAGGCCCAGGCGGGCCGCCTGCACGGGATCAAAGCTCCAGTCCTGGTGAACGGGGTAAGGGCGGGTAGCGTAGGTGCTCCTGGCCAAGGCAAGCATGGGAGAGTCGTCGCCGATCAGGTTGTAGGGCCAAACCGGCTCGAGGCCGGTATTCTCCTCGTTATGTTCGGCAGCCCCTGAATCGTAAGACTCAGCAATGACCTCTTGTTTCTGCTTGTCGGCGCCTGCTTTCTCGGTTTGAGGCAGAGGGGGGATCTGGGTGAGTTCCGCTTTGAGTTGCTGAACCAACCTGGGATCGGTGTGGAGCAATCCAGCCGCCTGGATGACTGCGGCAAACAGGGCTGGCCTTGCCGATAGATCAGTGGTGGGATCCGTCACGTCCCATTGCTGCTCGTGCGCATTGGAAGGATGGGTGTGCATCTTTCCATCTGCACCACGCGTTTCATAAGCGAGCAGGAACTGGGCGCTCGCAACCATCACCGGATAGTTGGCTGCGAGAAATGTGCGATCGCCGGTGGCCAGATATTGCTGCCAGATCCAGAGCGAGACTTCCGCTCCCGTGGAAAGGGTGCGGGCGTTGTAGTAAGGGTGAAAGGCGGCATCGCAATTGAGGCCGATGACCGGGGGCATCGAGCGATTCCAATCGGGTTCGTACTCAAAGCCCGCACCGTTGAAGCGCATGGTCTCTGGCACACAGATACCAGGGCGGCCGGCCATGTGTTTCGTGGTCCATTCCTTGATGTTGGCAAGGTTTTCACGATAGAGGCGGAAGTAGGGCGCGTTCAGTTCGGGCACGCCCGCATCGAGATTGGCAGCCACCTGCATGCGAAGATTCCATTGCCAAAATGCGGCCGGGTCCCAGTGGTGAACATCCTGTACGGCGGAGAAGAGGTCGGCGATGCCGGCCTGTGAACCAGGAAAACGGCTTCCGCTCTCAGCCGCGGCGGTATAGAGATACAGGTTGCGGAGGTTCTCCATGTACTCCCCGGAACCATCGGCGGAGGTGAGCTTGATGAGCCCCGCGCGCTGCCAGAAGGCGTGCCACCAGGCAGTGTGTTCTGCGGCATCGGCGTTCGCCAACGCCCGCCCGATACCGGCCTCTTTCGACTGGGTACCGTTGTAGTGAGGGCAGGCGACGATCACCCGGAAATGGCCATCCGGGGCAGGTTTGAAGCTTACCGTCACGGTACGGGAGCCGCTGACAGTAGCAGAAACATCGCGGCCAGTTGCGGTGATAGCGGCGAGAGATCCGAACTTTTCTCCAGACGCTCCGGGTCCGTATTGGTCGGTCCAGGTTTGAGCGAGCATGCCCGCTTTGCCAGAGGCCGTGGCTTCCGGCGAGCGCGGCGGCCAAAGTCGAAGTTCTGCAGTCTGCGTCGCATTTGGATCCGCGCCGGTTACGTCGACGACGAAGGTATCGGTTGATACCTGAACGTAGGCGGTGAGGCTCATTCCGCCGCCCTGCTCGATCAGGGTTCCGTTATACAGATCGAGGCGGCCGCTGAAATTCTTTGCCGAGGTAAGCGCAGCGAGGCCGTGGATGACAAGCTGGCCGGGAGAGTCGAGATGCGGCAGGGTGTCTACACGGTTCAGTTGCGCTGTGAATCCTTCAGCCGACCACGCGGCGATGCCAAGACGTCCATTGCCCATCGGCATGGCTTCTGCCGGCTGGGTGTTTGCCTGGCCCAGAACGATGTCGGACCGGCCTACCAGTCCAGCAGTATCCATCACGAAATGGCCGCCTTTCCATGCGGTCGTAGGAACGCTTTGCTGCGCGAGGGGGCTGATAGTGCCAGTGAGACTGAGAGCGACCGCAAGATAGGACAAACGCATCCATCTGGTGTATCACTCTGTTTCCCCGGCAGCCAGTCTGTATTTATAGGACAAGGTTCGAGAAATAGCGCATCGGCTGGTTTCCAATCTGTGATCACTTGTCTAACATCAGGACTTGCGATCAGGACTTGCGAAGTGAGTGGGCGGGATGGAGCAAAGAATTGTCAAACTGCATCCAGCTCCACACCTTGTGGCGTGGAACCTGGGACTGGACTAAGTAGATGCAAAAAAGCATTCGGAATCTTTGGACACTCGGCGGGCTCTCGCTTTCAGACCTGCTCCGCCGAACCGTCCGTGAAAGCTGGCAGGACGAAGTATTTGGTCAGGGTGGGCGCATGGCTTTCTACCATTTCCTGGCTATTTTTCCGTCTCTCCTGGTTCTTTTCACCATCAGTGCGCGCGTTCCTCATCTCGGCAATCACATGGTGACTGCGTTCCAGGATTTGACCAACCAGGTGCTCCCCACCCAAGCCTCGCAGCTCTTTCAAACAATCACGTTCGAGCTAAACGAGCATACTCACTCCGGGCTGCCCCTGATTTCCGTTTGTGGCGGAGCCTTGTGGGCTGCCCTCAACGGCACCTGGGCAATGATTTACGGGCTCAACAAGGCGTACGAAGTGGAAGAGCGCCGCACCTGGCGGCAATTGGCGGCCATTATTACCGGCCTGACACTTTTTCTGGCGGTCATCGGTTCCATGGCGGTGTTCCTGGTCTTCTGCAGTGCTTATCTCCAAACTCGGCTGCACGGCGGCGCGATCGCGCTCCGCTCTTTGGAATGGCTGGTGTTGATGGGTTCGATCTCTTTCTGGTTTGCGGTGCTCTATCGCTTTGCGCCAAATCTCCGCGATTGTCAGTGGCGTTGGAGCACACCCGGCGCGCTGTGTGCGATGGTTCTATGGATAGGCTCGACGTTCGCTACCCGGCTCTACTTCGAGCGTGTGAACAATTACTCCCGCAGTTACGGTCACTTGAACGGCGTGGTCATCCTCTTGTTGTGGCTCTATATCAGCAACGGAGCCATCCTCATCGGCGGCGAAATGAACTCTGAGATCGAAAAATACATAGCGGAACATGATGCGCCCGAATCTGGTGCGCATCGGGATCGCTCGGGATCGCCGAAGTAGCCTCGGCGAGCTGCCTCCGATCGACCCGGTCATATTGATGCCCCAGCCAGTTACCGATGCCGCGAATATTGCGCCAAGGTAGTGTGGCTACGGCGAGGGCTGGTGTGCGGTCAAAGCTCGCACCCGCTTAGATTCGATATCCCGGCTTAAGCTCACAGCGGTAGACCGTGGTCTTCTCTTGTTCCGGGCCAGTTCGGACGTTGCAGGTGGCCCAGCTCAACGAGAGATTCGGGCCCAAGGGGAAGACCATGGGGGCGCCGTCGATTTCGGCCTCAAGACTCACACCCTCCTGGGTTGGGGGCAGGGTAAAGTTGAGCGTTTGGCCGAAGATCACGGGGTACAGCTCCCGCACCTCGGAACTGATGGCCGTGTGGTAAACCTCAGCCTCCATTAGGAAGGTAGCGGTGTCTGACCAGTTCAGGGCAGTCACGTTGATCTTGCGGCCGCCATGAACAAAACCACTTGAGTCAATCCTGGTAAACGGGCACGGCCCGGCGATGCACGATGCGGTTATATTGCCGTACGTATTGTCTGCCCCGGCATCGAGCGATATAGTGACGGAGGTCGCCTTCCACTTGCCATCTGGTGAACACGGCGCCTGGTGATTGCAGGGCACATCTCCCTTATTGACCACCTGGAAAGTCTTGACTGCGTAGCCTACACTCGTCTGGGTGCGGGTATTGATCGTATACCGCACGCGGATATTTGAAACCAGCGATGGCGGACGGCTCGGCCGAGCTGGAGACCTCGGACCAGCGGGAACAACGATTTTCGGAATGAGGGGCACCATGGCTTCAACATAAAGTTGGTCCGGCGCTTGAAATCTTCTGGTTTGCACGGTTAAATCCAGTGGCTCGTAGCGGGGATGGCGGAAAGTGACGTTAATGGGCTGGTCTGACAGGACTCTCTTGTGCAGCACCAGCTTGAAATAGCCCGACGCGTCGGACCGGGTGGCGGCACTCCTCGTGCCGTCGGACGCGGTGATAACGACATCGGCAATGGGCAGTTCCTTCTTGGCGTCATCATCGCGCTGGATGACCGCACCTTCAATCGGCACCGATAGCCGCTCGGAGATCACCCGCAGGCGGTGGGCACGCAGGAAGAAGAACAGCCCAAGGCCCGCGGCTGCCGCAACTGCGATAATTGTCCAGACAACTTTCTTTTTTGTCATGCCACACCAGTCGGATGCGCAAATTGAGAGTTCATTCTGCTCACGAACCGCTTCTGCTGGGTCGTGCCTGCATCTATTATTCAATTATTCGATTCCATTGTCGCCGGTGAAAGGTTTGAAGCACACATTCTCAAGATGACTGACCCGCGCGCACATCGTAGATCCCGGCGGCAATTGCTGCGTGAAATGGCCGGTATCTCCATGGGTCTGCCGCTCGCCCAATGGACAGACCTTGCTGCGCTGGCGCAGCCCCCCCAGCAGGCTGACAAACAGCAGAAGGACTCGGTACCTCCTCCAAATGCCTTTTCGCCGGAAGAGGAGCAGTTCCTGGACGACCTTGAACACAGCAACTTCCTCTTCTTCTGGGAGCAAGCAAGCCCGCAGACCGGCTTGATTAAAGACCGCTGCAACACCCGCACAACCGACACCGGCATCGTGGCAAGCATTGCCTCTACCGGCTTTGGCCTGACGGCAATCTGCATTGCAGAAAAGCGCGGGTTCATCTCGCACCAGGACGCTCGCCTGCGCGTGATTGCGACCCTCACCTTTCTTTGGCGCACGCTGCCGACGCATCGCGGATTCTTCTACCACTTTGCCAACATCAATACCGGGGAAAGAATCTGGGACTCTGAAGTCTCTTCTGTCGACACTGCCATTCTGCTTTGCGGGATCCTTACCTGCCGCCGGCACTTTGAGGACCGGGACATCATCCAGCTGGCGCATGCAATTTTCGACCGCGTCGATTGGACATGGCTCTCAGAAGACACGGCATTGCTGCCCCAGGGGTGGACGCCGGAATTCGGTTTTCTGCCTTACAAGTGGGATTTTTACAGCGAATTGATGATGATCTACCTGCTGGGAATGGGTTCATCCACTCATCCCCTGCACCCGTCAGCGTGGTCGGCTTGGAAGCGAACCACCTTCGAATATGACGGGGAACGCTACATCGGCTCGTTTGCGCCGCTCTTTGTTCACCAGTATTCACAGGCCTGGTTCGACTTCAGGGACAAGCGCGATAAGTATGCCGACTACTTTCAGAACTCGGCCATTGCCACCGATGTGCACCGCCGCTTCTGCCTGGAACTGGCGAAGACTTTTCCCGATTACAGTGATGATCTTTGGGGAATCACCGCCTCCGACTCAGACAAGGGCTACGTGATCTGGGGCGGACCGCCGGCTATGGGTCCGATCGATGGAACGGTGGTTCCTGCAGCCCCTGGCGGCTCCATTCCGTTCCTGCCAGCCGCGACCTTGCGCGTCCTGCGGAACATTCGCAGTCGTTACCCGCAGGCCTGGAGCCGCTACGGCTTCGTCGATGCCTTCAATCCCTTGAAGAACTGGTACGACCAGGATGTCGTCGGCATCGACACCGGCATCACCATGCTGATGGCGGAAAATGCACGCACCGCCTTCGTGTGGGAGACCTTCATGAAGAACCCCGAGGCGCAACGGGGGATGGCGATTGCCGGCTTTCAAAGCTATACCCCGGCCGTTCCAGAAATCTAAATATTCCTGGGCAACTTAGCTGGCTGGTATTTTTGCAATGGAGTCAAGCTCGGCAATCTTTTCAGCAGCAAGGGTAATCGCTGCCGCTTTGAGATTTTCGTGAAGATGCTTGATGGAGGATGTGCCGGGAATCAGCAGGATATTGGCCGAGCGCTGCAAGAGCCAGGAGAGCGCGATTTGCATTGGCGTGGCCCCAAGTGAGGCGGCTACGGAGTCAAGAGCCGACGATTGTAGCGGCGTGAATCCTCCGAGGGGAAAAAATGGAACAAATGCCACGCCTCGCTGGGCGAGGTCGTTGACAAATTCGTCATCGACGCGGTGAGCCAGGTTGTACAGGTTCTGAACGCAGACGATGTCGGTAATTTTCTGCGCTTCGGTGAACTGTCGCGGGCTCACGTTGCTGAGACCGAGTTGGCGGATAAGACCCTGACGCTTGAGATCCGCAAGTACGGTCAACGGTGCTTCGATGGATGTGTCCGATGGCGCCGTCACACCTCCGACCCGCAGATTGACCACGTCGAGCATATCGAGGCCAAGGTTGCGCAGATTGTCGTGAATGGCGCCGGTGAGTTCTTTTGGAGAAAGGGCCGCGGGCCATGATTTGTCTTTCTCCCGGCGGGCTCCGACCTTGGTGACGATCACAAGTCCTTCAGGATAAGGATGCAGCGCTTGTTTGATGATCTGATTGGTCACGTGCGGACCGTAGAAGTCGCTAGTGTCGATGTGATTGACCCCGAGTGCGACAGCTTCTCGTAGGACCGAAATTGCAGCCTCAATATCGCGCGGAGGCCCAAATACGTGTGGGCCGGCTAGTTGCATCGCGCCATAGCCGGCACGGTTCAAGGTCATCTGGGTGCCAGGGAGCGTGAAGGTACCGCCGAGGTTCGATTGATTCTTCATC
>DASRRN010000219.1:0-8937 GCA_035695685.1 Acidobacteriaceae bacterium
AGCGCCGCGCGGATCTATCGCATAACGGACGGCTTATGGCGCGCAGTCGAAGGACCCCGGCGATGCTTGTTGGCAGATGCTCTTCCGAGCTTTCCAGCCACAAACTACAGGCCAAATCAATAAAGTCACAACCTCTGAGCGAAGCGCCTCACAGATTTATCGGGTGAACAGCATTTGGGGCGCGGAGTCGAAGGACCCCGACGATGCTTATCTTGTCGATGCTGTTCGCACCTTTTCGACCACCCAGAGACCCGAGAACACGACTCTCCCCTTCGGCTCCTTAGGCTCCTTAACGCGAAAATACAGGTTGTTGGTGACGCCAAGCGAAAGCGTGCCTGTATGGCTGCCCAGGATGTAGATGTGGCCGCCGTACATAGCAAGACGCTACCTTTTTTGCTCTCGGCCTCGGGGAAAAACCGTGGCGGTCCGCCAGGTGCGGGCTTCGGTGGTGGAAAGGGTACGAACGGCATGGGTAGGACAAGTAGCCCTGGGGTTCCTTCGGCTACGCTCAGGACAGGCTCTTCGACTCCGCGCACCGAGCGCTGTGTCATGCGATGAATCTGTGAGGCGCTTCGCTCAGAGTCTGTGACTTTATTGGTTTTTCGCGCTTCTTAAAGCACCTAAGCTCTTTAGTTTCAGTACCAGTTTTTTCGCGAAACCAATAAAGTTACAGACTCAGGATGACGATTTTGTGGGCGTTTTGAAGAAAAAGATCCCGTAGGTTAGCGCTTATGGGACGTTAGTCCTGGGTACGTCAAGAGACATGATTGAGTCCCGGAGGGACGGCTGAAGGCGGATTGCGTCGCAGCCCATTTTCCGCCGTACCCTTCGGGACTAAATTTCTAAATCCTGGTTCTCACACACGCTCTTTAGCCCCTCAGAACTCGATACTAAGCCTCGTCGCTGTCCTCAGCCTTGACCGTGACCTTGACGTGCGCGGTTACTTCACGATGCAGCTTGATCGGCACATGGAACTCGCCCAGCTGCCGTAGCGGCTCTTCCAGTTGCAGCTTGCGGCGATCGATGGTGAAACCCTTCTGCTCCAGTTGATGTGCGATCTCAGCAGCAGTGACGGATCCAAACAAATGATCGTTCTCGCCCACTTTGCGCTCGAAGAACAGCTCCACCTGGTTGAGCTGTGTGACCAGTAATTCCGCCTCGGACCGTTCCTTTGCGGAACGCCGCACCGCGGCCTGCTTCATCTGATCGATAACCACTTTATTAGCGGCCGTCGCTTCCATTGCGAGCTTTTTAGGCAGCAGAAAGTTCCGCCCGTAACCGTCGGCGACCTTCACCACATCGCCGCGTTGGCCGAGCTTGTTGACATCTTCTTTCAGAATGACTTCCATGACCAATCTCCTACCTAGTAACGGGCTGCAAAGGGCAGCAAAGCGATATTGCGGGCCTGCTTGATGGCACGCGCCAACCCACGCTGATGGGTGGTGCAGACGCCGGTGAGGCGCCGGGGCACGATTTTGCCCCGCTCGGCAACAAACTGCTGCAGCAGGCGTACATCGCGATAGTGGATGGCATCGATCTTCTCGACACAGAATTTGCAAACCTTCTTGCGGCGAAAGAACTTGCGTCCACCGCCGCCGGGGCCGCTGGGGCGTCCGCCAGGCGGGCGTCCACCAGGACCTGAAGATCCGGGTCCAGAGCCCTCGGGCCGGGATGTGCTTGGTGCGCTTGGCGTGCTGGTTTCGTCAGCCATAATTTTCCTGTTCCTTTCAAAAATTGCTTAAGCGCTGGCCGCTTCTGCAGCCGGCGCCGGGGCGGCGGCAGGCTCCACGGGAGCCGTCGGGGGAGGCGCTGCCGGCTGGGCGCTGAGCTTCTTGCGCGTGGCGCGGATGGCCTTGATCTTGGCCACTCGCTTCTCCTCTTCATCCATGCGGACGGAGATGAACTTGATCACCGGTTCGGAGACGCGCAAACGGCGCTCAATCTCGCCCACCAGCGATCCGTCGGCGTTGATCGTCAGCAGCACATAGTTGCCGTCGTTGAACTTCTTGACCATATAGGCCAACTTGCGCCGGCCAAGCTTCTCCATCGATTTGATACTGCCGCCACCCTGGGTGATGTTCGCCTCCAGGCCGGCGATCAGCTTGTCGAGATCCTCGTCCAGAATGTCTGGACGAACAATAAACATGATTTCGTACGTGCGTTGCATGGCTATTCTCCAATTCCTTCCTGTTCGCCGCCATTCTCGCGGCGATTGAACTCATTCATTGCCGGGCCGGCTCCCTTGGCCAGCACCATTTCTACTGCCTTCGCCGTGCGATCCAGCACCTCATCGAGGATCGCCAGTTGAGGCTTGCGCATGGGGGTGAGCACATAATCCTTGCGCCCCCTTCGTGCACGTTCTGCCGCTTCATTGCCCGGGGGAGCGACCCCGATACGAATCCTCAACCACTCTTCGCTGCCCAGCGCCCCGGAGACTGAACTGACCCCATTGTGACCGCCTGCACTGCCCCGTTCCCGTATGCGCAGCGAACCCAGGCTGAGCGCAATCTCGTCATAGATCACAATCAGATCGCGCGTAGCATCGGCATCGAACTCTTTCACCAGCGCCAGAACCGAGATGCCGCTCAGGTTCACGTACGTTTCCGGCTTAGCCAAAACCACGTCTCTGCCGGCGATTCGAGTCGTGGCTGTCAATGCCCGGCAGCGGCGGTTGGTTACGGCCACCCCACCTTGCTCCGCCAGCCGGTCGATAGCCAGAAAGCCCGCATTGTGAGGCGTGAACTGATACTCGATGCCCGGGTTTCCCAGGCCGACCACCAGGGCCGGACCCTTTCTCTCCTCATCCAACTCGGCAGCCAAGCTCAGAGCCAGGTCACTTCTTCCCACCCTTTTCCGCAGCCGGATCCGGAGTTTCGACCTTGCCCTTCTTGGCCACTTCCGGCTCTGCCGGAGACGCTGCAACCACCGCTTCGACCACCGGGGCAACTTCTTCCTTAATCGCCATCACGTGGGCGATGGTTGCATTTTCATCAGTAATGAACTTGAGCTTGCCATCGTGAGGCAAATCAGCCACGCGGAGAGAATTATTCAGTCCCAAACCCGTGACATTCAGGTCGATATGGCTGGGGATATCACCGGGCAGGCACTCAATCTCAACTTCGCGCAACACCTGGTCGAGAATGCCGCCTTGAATTTTGACCCCAACCGGGATTCCCTCGAGCAGTATCGGGACCTTCACCCGCATCGCTTTGTCCATGGCGATGCGTTTGAGATCGATATGCATGAGCTTGCCCTTGATCGGCTCGTATTGCCAATCGACAATCATGGCCTTGGTCTTGCCGGTACCGATCTCCAAATCAAAGATCGTGTTGTGACCGGAATCCGAATGAAGGATACGGGTAATCTGCTTGGGATCGAGTTCCACCGCGATGGCTGGTTCCTTGGCCCCATAGAGCACACCCGGAATCATGCCCGCGACGCGCACCCGGCGTGCCGCGTTCTTGTTGAACTTGCCCTCCCGGGCCTTTGCTGCGACCACTTCATGCTCAGCCATACTTCTCTCCTCGAACTCTTCCGCGCCGCCCCGAATTAACTAAACAACGAGCTGACGCTAGTCTCCATGTGAATACTCTCAATCGTGGCGCCCAAGAGGCCGGCGACCGAGAGCACTTTGATCTTTCCCAATCGTTCCAGCTTCTGCGCCTCTTCGCGCAGCGGGATCGAGTCAGTGACAATCACTTCCTGCAGCCGTGAGCTGCTGATGCGCTCGATGGCCGGCCCCGACAACACAGCATGCGAAGCTGCCGCATACACTTTGACTGCTCCGGCATCGAGCAGAGCTTGCGCCGTCTTGACCAGCGTGCCCGCAGTGTCGATGATGTCGTCGATGATCAGGCACGTTCTTCCCTGCACATCGCCGATCACGTTCATCACCTCAGTCACGTTCAGATCCGTGCGCCGCTTGTCCACAATGGCCAACGGAGCCTGCATCTTGGTCGCGAAAAACCGCGCCCGTTCCACCCCGCCCGCGTCCGGCGAAACCACCGTAAGATCGGGCAGGTTCAACTCCCGGAAGTAGCTCACCATCACTGGACTGGCGAACATGTGATCGACCGGGATGTTGAAGAACCCTTGAATCTGCGCCGCATGCAGATCCATGAACAAAGCCCGGTTGGCTCCGGCCGTGGTCAACAGATCCGCTATCAGCTTGGACGAGATAGCCACCCGCGGACGATCCTTACGATCCTGCCGGGCATAGCCGTAATACGGCACTACCACCGTGATCCGTCCGGCTGAAGCGCGTTTCAGCGCGTCAATCATGATCAGCAGTTCTACCAGGTGCTGATCCACCGGAAAACAAGTTGGCTGCACGATAAAAACATCCACACCGCGGACGTTCTCCAGCAGCTGAAAGTAAATCTCGCCATCGGCGAAACGCTGCAGCTTGCTCTCGCCCAGCTGCACACCGACATGAGTACAAATGTCCTCGGCCAGTTTACGGTTGGCTGAACCGGCGAAGATCTTGAACCGCTTGTCTTCGCTCAATCGCCCAGCGCGCTTGCGCTCCGGTTTGACCTTGGCCGGCCCCGCGAACTCCTGGGTCACGCTCCCGACTTCTTGTTGCGAGGTGGGAACCGTCAGAACAGTGGATTCTCCCTTCACACGAACCTCCCAAGCTGGTTTGCTTTGGTTGTTCCGCCTGATTGTCGCGCCACGGAGTGCTTCGCCGTGACAGGAACCACATTTCCTAAATCGAAAGCTTGGCTGGGCGACTAGGAGTCGAACCTAGACAAAGTGCTCCAAAGGCACTTGACCTACCATTAGTCGATCGCCCAACTGGGTGCGGCCAGGAAGCGAAAATGCTACTCCGCGTCTGCCACCATCATAGTGCGCCAGTAATCGCTGCGAGGCAACGTGCTGGTGACCAAGCCAGTTACACCGTGCCGTTCCAGCCGAACCAGTGCCGCCTGTGCCGCGGCCGAGTTACGGTAAAGCCCGAAAAGGGCTGACCCGGACCCGGAGAGGCCTGCATAGACAGCCGCGTCCTCCGTGCTGGAACCGCCCACAAGAATGCGCTTGATTTCACCGAGAAAGGGATACTGAGGAAAGACGACCTGTTCAAAGTCGTTTTCGATCCCGGTTCGGACAAGCGCGAGAAGTGGATCCTCGGCCCGGTCTTCCCTCTTGGAGAAGACACCGGAGGAGTGCGGTTCGCCAAAAGCAGCAGCGATCGACCGACTCAACACTGTGATTGTAGCTGAGGGGCCTCCCGTGGTCAACGCGGGCGCAGAATGCAGGCTGTCCCAGTCGCGGTAGGCTTGTGGCGTGGAAACCCCCGTGGCGGGTAGTGCGAGTACGCAGGGAAGCGAAGGAATGTCGGGCAGAGGATAGACTTCCTCCCCGCGTCCTACCCCAATCACCGCCCCACCCAAAAGGAATAGCGGCACATCGGAACCGATCTGTGTGGCGATGCGCAGGCGTTCTGGTGGCGGGAGCCGGTGGTCGAGCTCGTGCTCTAGCCCTATGAGCGCAGCCACGGCGTTGGCTGATCCAGCGCCCAGGCCGCCTTGCACCGGCAGTTGCTTGTCAATGTGAATGTGGACCTCGGCCCGCAGATCCACCAACTCCAGGCAGCGTTCCACCATGCGCCACGCCGTATTGCCGGCATCGGTGGGCACGCCTGGATGACTGCTGCTGAGTGACATGCGAGTCGCGGCGGCCGGCTGGGCCGTCACCGTCACCCACTCGTGCAGCGCCAGGGTTTGGTACACGGTGGTGAGCTGGTGGAACCCATCCGGACGCAGCGGGCCGATAGCCAAGCCCAAATTGACCTTGGTATGCGATCGAACGCGGGTGGGCATCCCACCGATTTTAGTCTGCACCGCTCACCAGCATTACCTTCTGGGAAAACATTTTCCAATTGGGTATTGCCAATTACTAGTCCGAAAGAAGAAACTCTTTCAAACGATGCACCCCTCCCCCGAACGACTGATCGAAATCGGCTTGATCTTAGTAGGCGTAATTAGCGTAATTGGCCTGCTGATCCTGATCGCCCCCAACTTCGGCCTGAAGCCAAAACCCACTCTAGATGGCTGGCGCTTCCCCGTGAAACCAACCTGTCTTCTGCTTTACTACCTGGCTCTGGGTGGCGGAATGGCTTCGGTCGGTTTCAGCGCTAAGTACCTCCTTGGCTCTGGCGCCTATAACTGGCTAGCGTGGGCGGGCTTTGGCTTCGGCTTTTTCCTGGTTCCGCTGGCCCTGGCTGATTGGCCGGAACCCCTGATTTTGGACAGGCAAGGTTTGCTTGAAGGCCACAGTGCCTCCAGCCGCATCCGCTGGCAAGAGCTCAAGCATGTCCGGGCCTACCGCATCCGCTGCGATCGCGGGGTCGTTATCCACGGAGCCGAGGGAAAGCAGCTAGTCGTCGCCAATATTGCTTATGACTCCAAGGCTGTGCTCGACTGCCTGCTGCGATGGCAGTCGGTTCCCTACTATTCGCTGCAGGACGAGATGGCTCCCATCTCCATCTTCAGCGACCCTCATTCCCGGTAGTCCTCTTTCCCCAACAAATCCATGGGTGCCCCACATCTCGCTCGTTTCTCGCGAGATGTGGGATACCGCCGCGCTCAACCCGCCAGTTTTTCGGCTCAATAGCATAGAACGTTGAGGTTCGCGGTATCTCCCTGCCCGGCAACACGGAAAGAGCTTAAAACCGTCAGTTTAGAGTGTTTCTCCTGATTCATAAGCCCATCACATGCGCGTGTGCGGTGAGAAGATAGGTAGAGAACAAACGGAGCCGAGGAGTTCCGTGGAAACGGCGCAATGCTGAGAACCATTTCGACCCACATATTCCTGCGCCAGCGGCTGCATCCGGGGCTGCTGGAGACTCTAATGAAAGGCGGCGCGCAGGGAATCGAGATCTTTGCCGCGCGTCAGCATTTCGACTACACCTCCAAAACCCACGTGAAGGAAATCGCGTTGTGGTTCTCGGCCAACCCCGTGGAGCCGTTCTCTATGCACATGCCGATATTTGGGGATGCAGAGATGGGACGCAGCGGCGCGCCGGCGATCAATGTCGTTCATCCCGAGAAGTCACGCCGGATCGACGCTATGGACGAGGTGAAACGAGCCCTCGAAACCGCTGAAGAGATGCCGCTGCGCCATTTGATTCTGCACCTGGGAGAGCGTGAAGACCTGTGGAGCCCGCGGACCCTGGAGCATGCTATGACGGCCATCGAGCACCTGCAAGCGTTTGCCCGGCCCTTAGGCGTAAAAATTCTGCTCGAAAACATTCAGAACGAAGTGACCGAAGCGGTCAATCTGCTGGAGATCGTGCGCATCGGCCACTTCAAAGACGTGGGTGTGTGCCTCGATGTGGGTCACGCACACCTGGGCGGTGGCATTGCTGCGGCCATCGGCGAATTGAAGCCCCTGATCCGATCCGCTCATATTCATGACAATCACGGGCAAAGGGACGAACATCTCTGGCCTGGAGACGCAACCATTCCCTGGGCGGAGACGATGCAGGAGTTGCGTACGGCGCCGCAGTTGTCTGCCGCAGTCCTGGAGATCAATTACCTGCCCGAGGATTCGCCGGAACACGTCGCCAGCCGGGCTGCAGAAACATTCAAGATGCTCGAGCTGTAGGTGGAAATGGCAGAAGAGACCAAGAACGAAGCTGTGGCCGCCCCGCTGGCCACCATCGCGACCCTGAACCAGCACGAAGGAAAACCGGTAACCCTCAGAGGATGGCTCTACAACCTGCGCGAGAGCGGAAAGCTGCTCTTCCCCATTTTTCGCGATGGGACAGGCACGGTGCAGGGCATTGTTCCCAAAGCCGCTGTGGCGCCGGAGGTTTTTGAACGGGTTCGTGGCCTGACTCAGGAATCAAGCGTAATCGTGACCGGCAGGGTGAGAGCAGATAAGCGCGCCCCCGGCGGCTACGAACTGGATGTCGATAACGTCGAAGTACTGCAGCGTGTGAGCGAGGAGGAACCCTTCCCCATTACGCTCAAGGAGCACGGTGTCGAATTTCTGATGGAGCACCGGCACCTGTGGATTCGTACTCCGCGGCAGTCGGCAATTCTGCGCATCCGGGCCGAAATCATCAAGGCAGCGCGCGATTATCTCGATGACAACGGTTTTGTCCTGACCGACCCGCCCATCCTTACGCCGGCTGCCTGCGAAGGCACCAGCACCCTGTTTCCAGTCGAGTACTTCGGCGATGAAGCCTTTCTCACCCAGAGTGGCCAGCTATATATCGAAAGCACGGCGATGGCGCTGGGCAAGGTCTATTCTTTCGGTCCCACCTTCCGTGCCGAGAAGTCGAAGACCCGTCGCCACCTGACCGAGTTCTGGATGGTTGAGCCGGAGTTGGCCTACGCCACCATCGACGATCTGATGGTGTTGGCGGAAGAGTTTCTGAGCTTCCTGGTGCAGCGCGTGCTTACCCGGAGAGCCTTGGATTTAAAAGTGCTGGGTCGCGACACAGCCAAGCTGGAGACTGTGAAGCCGCCCTTTCCGCGGATCACCTACGACCAGGCCGTTAGTATGCTGAACGATGCTTTTTCACGCGGCTTGCTCGAACAAAAATTCGAGTACGGGAACGACTTTGGTTCACCTGACGAGACCTACCTTTCTTCCCAATTCGATCGTCCGGTCATGGTGCATCGCTATCCCGCCGCGGTGAAGGCCTTCTACATGGAGCCTGATCCCCAGAACCCGAATCTTGCCCTGTGCGTCGACGTATTGGCGCCGGAAGGCTATGGAGAAATCATCGGTGGTTCCCAGCGTATTGCTTCCTATGAGCTGCTGAAGAAACGGATCGAGGAGCATCACCTGCCCCTCGAAGCCTTTTCCTGGTACCTGGATCTCCGCCGCTACGGCTCCGTTCCCCACGCCGGCTTCGGCATGGGCATCGAACGCGCCGTGGCCTGGATATGCAGCCTGGATCATGTGCGGGAGACGATTCCTTTC
>DASRRN010000220.1:0-5385 GCA_035695685.1 Acidobacteriaceae bacterium
CCATCAGGAAGAAGGTGGCCCGCACCTGCCATCGGGCCAGCAATTCAAGCAATTGCATGGTATACGGATCATTGGGGCCGTCGTCGAAGGTGAGAGCAATCTCATGGATGTCGGAACCGGCGAGCACCGTGCGTCCGAAAAGCTGCGAAGTGGGCCATTGCGCGGCGTAGGCATAGGCTCCCGCCGAAAGTCCGGTAAACAAACCTGCGGAGACCAACTTGGTAAGCATGCTTCAAGAGTTTAACTGTGTTATCTTCGGCTTTTCTTTCCCATGACAGAACCTTTTGAGCAACCCAGATTCATCGCCATCGATGGACCGATTCGCGTCGGCAAATCGACCCTGGCCGGGATTCTGGCGGAAACCCTGCACGCGCGCCGCATCGTCGAACCGGAGAACAATCCCTTCCTTGACCGCTTCTATAAGGAGATGAGCGGGATGGCGCTGGCCACTCAAATGTGGTTCCTGGTGGAACGCTACGACCAGATGCGCCAGGCGGCTAAAGATCTGGCGGGTAGCGACCCTTGGCCGATCGTGGCTGACTACCTCTTCGAAAAAGACAAGCTCTTTGCTTACATCAATCTCAGCGACGCAGAACTGGCTCTTTACAATCGCTACTATCAGGACCTCCGCACCGAAGTGCCCACACCAGACCTGGTGATTTATCTGCATGCTTCTCCCGAGGTGCTGAAGCAGCGCCTGAGACGCAAAGGTCTAACTCAGGAACAGGCCATCAGTGACGTTTACATCGAGCAGGTGGCGAAGGCCTATGAACACTTTTTCTTCCACTACACCGCCAGTGACCTGCTGGTGGTCGACACCTCGGAAATCGATTTTGTGAACCGTGAGCAGGATCTGGCGCTACTGCTCAAGAGGCTCTCCGAACCCATCAAGGGCAAGCAGTATTTTTTGCCTCCCCCCACCCAGGGAACGGGCGCCTGAAGCTGCAGGCCACGCTATACTTCTGGTGGCGTATCGGACGCCCCCGTGTCCGCGGGCAGGGCTGAGCCCACCGATGATTTCGATCCTCACAATTCGATAGGCGAATCTTCTTTTTAACCCGACACGCGGACACCGGGCAGTGACAAAAAGGAGATCGTCATGTCCGTCCCTGGTTCCAATCCACCGCCCGTGCGCCGTTTGACGGAGCACCCAAGCCTCGAACAGCTGCGCAAACAAGCCAAAGAACTTTTGCAGGAATTTCGCTCGGGCGCGCCCAGCGCAATTGCCGAGGTGAATCGATTTGAGCGCATTCCAGACAAGAACAGCTTCGCCCTCAACGATGCGCAGAGAGTGCTTGCGCGCGCTTACGGCTTTGCCAGTTGGCCGAAGCTGAAGGCATTTGTCGATGGCGCCAACATCGCCCGATTTGCGGAGGCGGTACAGGCCGGCGATGTTGTGCAAGTGCGAACGTTGCTCGCGAGCCGCCCGGAGTTGGTGGCAACCGACCGGGCCGCGAACGACGAGCATAGGGGACTGCACTATGCGGTGCTGCGGCGCGATGCGGCGATGGTGCGCCTCCTGATGGAGGCGGGTGCGGACGCACGCAAGGGCATCTATCCACATCGCGATGCGACCTCCGCACTAACGCTTGCGCGGGAACGCCATTATGACGATATCGTCGCCGTGATTGAAGAAGAGGAGCGCCACCGGCGGGAGGAGATGAGCTGTTCGAACGCGACGGTCTCGCCAATGCAGGACCAAATCAGTGCCGCCATCGCACAGGCTGACGACGCCACAGCGATGCAACTGCTGGACCAGGACCGCACCCTGATTCACGCTTGCGACCGGGATGGTTGGACGCCCCTGCATATGGCGGCGCGAAGGAACCGGGTGGAACTGGTTGCGTGGCTGCTGGAGAAGCGGGCAAACGTGCGCAAGAAGGACCCGAATGACCTAACGCCACTCGATCATGCTGCGCTGGGAACAAACCCGGGGAATGACCGCGCAGAAAGGTTCCCGCGTGTCGCGGCGCTGCTGCTGGAACATGGTGCGGTGCTGACGGTGCGTGCCGCGGTCGCTTTGGGAGACTTGCCCCGTGTCCGGCAATTCATTGTGGCTGAGCCAGACTTACTGGGACAAATCACTTCCTCCGGCGGCCTGTTGACGCTCGCCGTGAACCATCGCCAGTTGGGAAGCGCTGAACTTCTGCTCGATCTGGGCGCAGATGTAGACGAGCGCATCCTGTTAGGCGAGCTTGAAGAGCCGACTCCAAGCTGGGGTATGCCACTGTGGCACGCGGCATTCGCCGGCGATCTGGCGATGACCAAGCTGCTGCTTGATCGATGTGCAGACCCGAATGCGAATGTTTACGCCTCCGGATGGCCGCTCAGCCGTGCCTGGGGCCATGCCGACGATCGAGTCAAGAATTTGTTGCTGGAGCGAGGGGCCAAGAAACAGCCGTACATGGTCGCCGCAACCCACGACGTAGAGGAAGCGAGGCGACTGTTGGCGGAGGCGCCCAACGAGGAACTGGCGCGTGAATTGGCCTGGTCGGCGGCTGGCCACGGGTGCCCGGAAATCGTTGCCATGGCAATTTCTCATCTCGATTGGCGACCCAAGGATGCTCGCTGGCACTGGGTCCTGATCCAACCGATCCGCGATGCGGGAGGGAACTCCGCGCAAAACGACGGCCATTTCCGCAGCCTTGAAGTACTGCTCAAGCACGGGGTGGATGCCAACGTTCATCGCCGCCATGAAACAGCATTGCACTTTACTGCTGCCCGTCAGAGTGAGCTCTCAGGAGAAGACCGGGCGCGGTTTGCTGCGATGTTGATTGACCATGGTGCGCGCTTCGATATCCGCGATGATCTGCTCCAATCGACTCCTCTGGGTTGGGCTTGTCGATGGGGACATAAGGAGCTGGTGGAACGGCTCATTCAGCGCGGTGCGCCGGTGCGCGAGAGCAACGCCGAGGTCTGGGCAACGCCCGAGGCCTGGGCCAGGAAAATGGGCCATGGCGAAATTCTGGCAATCCTTAAGCACAACTCCCAGTAGAACTTAGTGTCAATATCGTCAGTACTTTGCCGGGAGTATAGCGAACGGCGTATACTCCTTTTCGGTATCGAATCGGGCAGCATCCCAACGGGAGTTGCACTGGAGTTCGTCATGAGCCTTACGCATTTTCGCAGCGCAGATTCTTCTGCGCCCGCTACCCCGGCCCACCGGGTGACCATCCAAACACTTCAAGATAAGAAATCCAAGGGCAGGCCGATCGTGTGCCTGACCGCCTACGACTACGCCACCGCACGGCTGGTGGACGAGGCCGGCGTTGACCTCATTCTGGTTGGCGACTCTCTGGCGATGGTGGTGATGGGTTACGACAACACCCTCCCAGTCACTATGGACGAGATGCTTCTTCATACCCGCGCCGTCCGCCGCGCCGTGAAGCAAGCCATGGTCGTGGCCGATATGCCCTTCGGCTCCTACCAAGTCAGTACAGCAGAAGGGATTGCCAACGCCGCACGCTTTCTGAAGGAGGCGGGCGCCCAGGCAGTGAAACTGGAAGGTGGAGCGAGCCGCCTTGAGCTGGTCAGGCGGCTCACCGACGCGGAGATCCCGGTGATGGCCCACCTTGGTCTTACGCCGCAGTCGGTCCACCGCATGAGCGGTTACCGGGTCCAGGGTAAGTCGGTCGCAGCCATCCATCACCTGGTGAAAGACGCACTCGCCCTGGAGGCAGCCGGCGCCTTCGCGGTGGTACTGGAAGGTATTCCCTCAGAAGTGGCGCAACGAATCACCGCCGCCCTGCACATCCCAGCTATCGGCATCGGCGCCGGAGCCCACTGCGACGGCCAGATCCTGGTGCTGCACGACATCATCAACCTATCCTTCTCTACCCCAGCGAAATTTGTACGCCGCTACGGGGACGCATCGGCTTTGATTACGGATGCGGTGCACCGCTACCGCGACGACGTGGAAGGCCGCAACTTTCCCGGTGAAGCGGAAAGCTATCATCTGGGCAAAGACGCGATGGCGGCTCTGCTCCTGGAAGAAGGCATTGCCAGGCGCAAAGCTTAGCCAATGTTGATGTTGGCAACCATCGCTGATATCCGGAGCGAGCGCGCCCGGATGCGTCTGGCAGGCAAGACCCTGGGGCTGGTGCCTACCATGGGAGCCCTGCATCAAGGCCATCTGTCCCTGATCCGTGCCGCGCAGGCGGCCTGTGATGCGGTGGCGGTTTCAATCTTCGTAAATCCCACCCAGTTTGGGCCCAAAGAGGACTTCGCCAGCTATCCCCGAAACCTGGAGGAAGATTGCGGGACGCTGGAAGCGGCAGGAGTTGATCTGGTCTTTACCCCTTCGGTCGAGGAGATGTATCCCAGCGGCGCCAGCACCTTCGTCGAAGTCGCTGGCTTAAGCGAGCGCCTGGATGGGGCATCGCGGCCGGGCCACTTTCGTGGAGTCGCCACCGTGGTGGCCAAGCTGTTCAATATCTTCACTCCGGAGCATGCTTTTTTCGGGCAGAAGGATGCAGCGCAGGTCGCCGTCTTGCGCAAGATGGTACGCGATCTCCAGTTTCCCGTTCAATTGGATGTATGCCCCACCGTACGCGAACCAGACGGGCTGGCGCTGAGTTCGCGCAACCAAAACCTGAGTGAGGGGCAACGACGCCAGGCGCTGGTGCTTTCCCGGGCCCTGAGAGCGGTCCAGCAAGAAGTTCAGCGCGGGGAGCATGACTCAACCAAGCTGCTTGCTCGGGCCATTCAAATCTTCGAAGGGGAACCTGCGGTGCAAGTGGACTACTGCCGCATCGTCGATCCTGAGACGCTCGAGGACATACCGGACGTGCGACGAGGCGCGCTGGTAGCAGTGGCCGCGCGGGTTGGTAGCACCCGGCTTATCGATAATCTGCTGCTTTAGCTTGGTATGAAACCATCCCATCTGGGATCTCCACATCTCGCTCGTTTTTCGCGAGATACAGGATAGGTGGAGTTTCTACATTTCGAAGAGGATGGATCGATCGAAATCTGCGGAATTCGCGAATTTTTCGGGGGTCACCACGCTCGTGCTTTGTATCAGGGCCCGACTTCAGTCGGGCCGATGAGCCCGATAAAGACTAGGCTTTAGATGCGCGGAAAAACTCGCAGTTGGGTAGGAAAGCCGTACCTCAGGGGCTAAAGCCCAGCGTATTTTCAACCAATTACGGCACGTCTAAAGTCGTGCCCTGATACAAAACATGAGTTTTTCCGCAGCCTGTAAAGCCGCATTCATTTCAAAGTAGTTATGTACGGCCTAAAGGCCGTACCCTCGAGTTTCTACATTTCAGAGAGGGTGGATAGATCCAAACCTGCGGAATGCGCAGTTTTCTGGAGTCACGGCTCTGATGCTTTGTATCAGGGCACGGCTTCAGCCGTGCCGTGCATGGCGGGGTTGATGAGGGCTTT
>DASRRN010000221.1:0-3368 GCA_035695685.1 Acidobacteriaceae bacterium
AGCTCAGACTATTTGAGCGTCCGGGTTCGCGCTTGAACACTTTCGATCTGTAACCGTCAAACCGGTTAAGGCCATACTGAGTCCCGAACCATATAAAACCCAGATTGTCCTGCACTACGGAGGAAACTCTGGTCTGTGATAGACCGGCGCTTTCAGGAAGCCGTTTGAACCGAATGTCCTGTCCATCGACCACGGTTAACTTCGGTGGGAAAGGATCGGTCCGGCTATCTGGCAAGCTGCTCGCTTCCTCTCTCGCAGGAGTGCTCGATCCCACTCTGCCGAAAGTTGGCGCAGGAAGGCCCGCAACAGCCGCGCAGAAGATCGTCCAGCCCACGAGAAGCCGCAAGTTCAGGAGTGTTGAGAGCGATCTTGTCTGCGCGGTATTCCGGGTCATCTGAACGGCCACGTACCGAGGCTATATTAAACCTCGACGAACCAGATGCGCTTTCGTGCTCTTGAGCGTCGAGCCCAACCAAACGGCTAAAATTCAATGTGTTCAAAAATGAACCCGGATGTTACGCATCGGCAGGGACGACGGCGGGTGACCTCCAATTCGTCAAGCCCTTTAGCCCTCAACTGGCGATATTAGGCCAACGCGCTCAGTCATGTCGTCCGCCGAGGAGGATTTCTTCTCCCGGCGAATTAGTACCGAGAAACGCCGTAGTGTTTACTGATTTCCAGTGGGTGACTTTCCACATGTGTCAGCCCTTTCGACCCGTTGGCGCTCGCTTTGGCCGCAATTTTCGTACTGATTCTGGCATCGCTGGCGTCATTGCTGCCCGCGCGGCGCGCAGCATCCATAGACCCCATGAGCGTTCTGGGCGCGGAATGAGTTTGAGCTAAAACCCACCGTGCCGGGTGCACCGGCCCCAAATTCACTTTGCGCATTATCGGAAACTCGATGCCATTGTTTTGGAAAGCGGACGTCATTGGGTGGGTAAACGCCGCAAGACGCGGCAATGACTTTTCGATCGATGCCGGGTTTGTGAGTGGTAAGCCACCTTCAGAGAAGTCTTTCCAACGCGCGTTCGAATCGGAAGCACAGAAATTACGGCAATTCTTTTCGTCAACTGAACCTGATAAATGAACCACTTTCTGCCGCTACTAGCTCTGGCGGACTGGTCACGCGGCGTATGCTCTTTTCTGGGAGCCGACATGGGCGAATCGGTAGAAGCCTTCTATGATGACCTGGCTGAGTCGTACCACCTCATGTTTGAGAATTGGGACCAAAGCATAGCCAGGCAAGCTGCCCTCATCGGCCCACTTCTGGAACGCTATACAGGGAAAAACTCTGCCTATGTTCTGGACTGTGCGTGTGGCATTGGAACCCAAACCATTGGATTAGCGCAGCGAGGTCATATCCTGGTTGGCTCCGATTTGAGCAAATCGGCAGTCGCCCGCGCGAAAACGGAAGCCCGCATACGAGATCTCGACGTCACATTCCATGTCGCGGACATGCGTAAGTTGAGCACCATTCCAGAAACGGGCTTCGATGCAGTCCTGGTCGCGGACAATGCGCTGCCTCATGTTTTGTCACAACAGGATCTCGAAGAAGCAACCGTAGAGATTGCAGCCAAGCTGAAAGACTCAGGGATCCTGATGGCGACGCTTAGAGACTATGATCAGTTACTTTCCACCCGGCCTACGGTGCAGGAGCCTGCGTTCTACGAGCAAGATGGAAAAATCCGGTTTGTTCACCAGGTCTGGCAATGGCATGGGGAGCAATACGCGATTCATATCTATCTGACGCTGGAGACGGAAAACGGCTGGAGTGTGAAGCATTTCTCTTCCTTATATCGCGCGCTTCGACGATCAGATCTGAACCAGGCATTGCGGTCCGCAGGCTTCACCAACATCCGGTGGTTGGAACCGGACACCACATTGTTCTATCAACCTATTGTCGTTGCGATCAAGGGTGGCCTGAATACATCTGCCGACGAGCGACTGAGATGATCAAGGGCGGTTTCTCCTATCGCGCGAAGCGGAAATACATGTTGCTTTTGAAATATGGCTAGCCAGTTTCGTGAACCGCATTCGCGACCCAGAGGAGTACAAACACCACCGCACTTACATTGGGGAGAATCCGGTCAAAGCGGGCTTGAGCGAGAGACGGGAGCTGTTTGCGTGGTCATCGGCGTCCCTGGGAATGGAATTGGACGCCCCGCCACCAGGGCTAAACAGGCTGCGGAAAAAGGTCGAACAGGGGGCGAAAGCTGTTCCCTCAGCGGCTAAAGCCGGACCTGTTTTCAACGTTTTACGGACGGCCTGAAGGCCGTCCCCTTCAAAGAATTCGGTTTTTCCGCAGCCCGTTTAGCCCCTGCGGCTCTACCAAATCAGCTGTTACGGTCCACTAGCTCAGTTCTGCCGCCGATTGGATCAAGCCTCGGATATATCCATAGTCATAAGCGAAGGATTGCAGTGTGGTTGTGGGATCATTTGGGGTTTGCGGCACGTGATCGGGCATGAGCATGTACTTGTAGCCAACCTCTTTGTATGTTTGAAGAGCTTTGACAAAGTCGACGTCGCCTTCGTCGGGATAGGTTTCTACAAAATCGTCGCGATGGCCTCGGATATTGCGGAAGTGGACGTTGAAGATCTTATCGCGGGTGCCAAAGTAACGAATCACGTCGAAAATTTCAGTACTCGGGTTGGCAAGCATCTCAGACACGGTGCCCTGGCAGAAGTTGAGACCGTGATACGGGTTCTCCTGGATTGTGACGAATCGTTTGATTCCATCCACCGTACCCAAAACGCGCTCCACCCCCTGATATCCGGGAGACGGGATGCTGGGATCGTCGGGGTGCAGGGCCATACGGATCTTGTACTGACTGGCCACCGGTATAACGCGGTCGAGGAAGTACGTGATGCGCTCCCATGCCATGTCTGCACTCACGTGTCCGGCACGCGTCAAGGGCGTTTTCGGTTTCGCTTCGGCTAGTTTCCAGGTGCTGTACGTCGCGTCGCCGCGCCCGGGCGAGCGAGCGGTACGGAGATCTCCCACGATTTGCAGGTTGTACTTGATGGCAGGAATGCCGGCGGTGGCGCAGTTCTTGATCATCGTCTGCAGGTCTTCAATGTCGCGGTCGCGCTGCGGGCTCTCACCCAGCATGATGGAAGCGTGCTTATCCTTGTCCACGGAAATAGAGGCCAGAAACGGCGGCGTGGTCATGTCTACTTGAATGCCATTTGCCTGAGCCAGATCCTGCATGCGATGCAGTTCTTCTACGGTGGCGTAGAGACGTCCGTCCGCGATCTCCGGATATCCGCAAATATTGCGCACGCCATAGCGGGCAAGATACTTCAGGTGGGCATCGTTGGTTGGGGCCGATTGGCAGCCAAGCTTCATCAGGACAGGCTTCTTCGTGTGG